>NZ_JADGFC010000023.1:0-24237 GCF_016744025.1 Sulfurimonas sp. | reverse complement strand
CTCTATCCCCTATTATTGTAGTAGATATTATTATAGATTTTAAACTTACTCTCATTCTAGATGCAAAAACTTACGAAGACACCAGAGAAAAACTAATCATTTTATAATCTTTTTTTAGCTAAAATATCCAAAATTATTTATAAGGCTTCTTCATTATGACTATGGATGTTATAGAAATTCAAAAAATTATACCTCACCGTTACCCATTTTTACTTTTAGATCGTGTTACTGATCTTGTAAAAAGTGAAACTTTAACAGGTTTTAAAAATGTAACTATTGGAGATAACATTTTTCAAGGTCACTTCCCTGGTCACCCTATTTACCCAGGTGTTATGATTTTAGAAGGAATGGCTCAAGCTGGTGGAATCTTAGCATTCAAAAGTATGGATGACATTACAGAAGAAGAAGCAGCGAATAAAGTTGTTTACTTCATGAGTATCGACAAAGCAAAATTCCGTGCTCCTGTTAAGCCGGGTGATAGATTAGAATACCGTATTAGCGTTATAAAACGTAAGGGTAATATCTGGATGTTAGATGGTAAAGCTTATGTTGATGATGTTTTAGTTTCTCAGGCTGAATTAAAAGCTATGATTGTTGATAAGTAAAAAGAGAAAAATATGAGCAAAATTTCCCCACAAGCCATTATTGAAAATGGTGCAGTTATAGGCGAAAATGTTGAGATAGGCGCTTATTGCTTTATCTCAGGTGAATCTACAATTGGTGACGGTACAAAGATAGCTCAAAACTCTTGCATCTATGGCAAAACAACAATTGGAAAAAATAATACTATTTTTTCACATGCTGTTATTGGCTCAATTCCCCAAGATTTAAAATTTGCTGGTGAAGAAGTTGAGCTTATCATCGGAGATAATAATAAGATAAGAGAGTTCACACTCTTTAATCCAGGGACAAAAGGTGGTGGTGGAAAAACTATCATTGGTAACCATAATCTTTTTATGGGTTATGTGCACCTTGGACATGATGTTATTATCGGAAATCATTGTATTTTAGCGAATGCTGCAACTTTAGCTGGACATGTTGAAGTTGGAGATTATGCAGTAATTGGTGGAATGACACCTATTCATCAGTTTGTACATATTGGTGACTATGCAATGGTTGGTGGAGCTTCAGCACTTGCACAAGATGTACCACCATTTTGCATGGCTGAGGGTAATCGTGCATCTCTTAGAGGTCTAAACCTTACTGGGCTTAGAAGAAATCTAAATAGAGATGATATAAATGAACTTAAAGCTGCTTATAGAGAACTTTTCGAATCTGGAAAACCTCTAAAAGAGAGTGCAAGTTTACTTCTAGAGAGTACTCAAAATCATTATGTAAATGATCTTTGTGACTTTGTTCTAAAAACAAAAAGAGGAATACCATTTGAAAGGAAAAGTGTATGATACATAGACATTGTAGTTTTTGTGATGCAAGCGAAAGCGAAGAAAACCCGCTAATTGCTGGTAATGGTGTATATATTTGTAAAAACTGTGTAATCTCAGCATATAAAATAATGTTTGGAGATGAAAAAGAGAGTGAAGTTGCAAATGAAGAAGAACTTCTTCAAGCAGTAAACAATCTTATGACTCCAAAAGAGTTAAACAAGTTTTTAGGCGAGTATATCATTGGTCAAGAAAGAGCTAGAAAACTTCTTAGTGTAGCTGTATATAACCACTACAAAAGAATTTTTAAAACAAAAAACATAACTGATGATGATACAGAAATTGCGAAATCTAATATTTTACTAATTGGACCAACTGGAAGTGGTAAAACACTTATGGCACAAACTATTGCCAGAGTCTTAAATGTTCCTATTGCTATTGCAGATGCTACTAGTCTTACTGAAGCTGGTTATGTAGGAGAAGATGTTGAAAATATTTTAACAAAACTGATCCAAGCAGCTGATGGCGACGTTACTAGAGCTGAGCAAGGAATCGTTTTTATTGATGAAGTAGATAAAGTTTCTCGTATGAGTGAAAACCGCTCTATAACAAGAGATGTTTCAGGTGAAGGTGTTCAACAAGCACTTCTTAAAATTGTTGAAGGTGCAGAAGTAAATATTCCACCTAAAGGCGGAAGAAAACATCCAAACCAAGAATTTACTACTATTAACACTGCTAATATATTATTTATTTGTGGTGGTGCATTTGATGGTCTTGATGAAATACTTAAAAGAAAACAGGGTGACAATATTTTAGGTTTTGGTCATGACAAGAAAAGTAAGGATGAGCAAAAGACTACTTACGATATGGTTGAGCCAGATGATTTAGTATCTTATGGTCTTATTCCAGAGCTTGTTGGTCGTCTACCAATTATCGCCTCACTAAATGAGATTAGTGAAGAGGATATGGTTCGCATCTTAACTGAGCCAAAGAACTCTCTTATCAATCAGTACAAAAAATTATTTTCTATTGATGATGTTGAACTTAATTTTGAAGAGGATGCACTTAAAGCAATTGCTTCTAAATCAATAAAAAGAAAAACAGGGGCTCGTGGTCTTCGTGCCATACTAGAAGAGAAAATGATTGACATTATGTATGAACTTCCTGAGTACGCAGGTTATGAAGTATTAATTACAAAAGAAGTGATTAATGGCGATGAAGATCCTGTATATATAAAAAAATCAACAAAGCAAATAGCGTAAGGTAAAAAAGATGATATTTAACAAACTAATAGGGCTTTTCTCAAACGACTTATCTATCGACTTAGGAACTGCAAATACAATTGTAATTGCAAAAGGTCGTGGAATTATTATCAATGAACCATCAGTTGTTGCTGTTAAAACTGAAAAGTATGGTCATCAAAGAGTTTTAGCGGTTGGTCGCGAAGCTAAAGAGATGGTTGGTAAAACGCCTGGAAATATTAAAGCTATTCGTCCCATGAGAGATGGAGTTATTGCAGACTTTGATATGACAGAAAAAATGATTAGAAAGTTCATTGAAAAAGCTCACGGAAGAAGCTCTCTTATTAGTCCTAGAATCATCATATGTGTACCTTATGGTCTTACTCAGGTTGAAAGAAAAGCGGTTAGAGAATCTGCATTAAGTGCTGGTGCTCGTGAAGTTTTTCTAATTGAAGAGCCTATGGCTGCTGCAATTGGTGCTGGAATTGATATCCGTGAGCCTCAAGGTAACTTAGTTGTTGATATCGGTGGTGGTACTACTGAAATTGGTGTTGTATCACTTGGTGGACTTGTTTTATCTAAATCAATCAGAACAGCCGGAGACAAACTTGATAAAGGTATAGTTGATTATGTAAAGAAAAAATATAATCTTCTTATCGGAGAAAGAACAGCTGAAGAGATTAAAATCAACATTGGAACTGCTGTTTCATTGGCTGAAGAAATCACTATGGTCGTTAACGGTAGAGATCAGGTTGAAGGTCTTTTAAGTTCTGTAGAGCTAACTAGTGAAGATGCAAGAGAAGCTATGAAAGAACCTCTTAAAGAAATTGCTGAAGCACTTCGTGATGTGTTAGAGAAAATGCCACCTGATCTTTCAGGTGACATCGTAAACCACGGTATTATCTTAACTGGTGGTGGTGCTCTAATTCGTCAACTAGACAAATACTTAGCAGATATTGTTAAAGTTCCTGTTTATGTTGCAGATGAGCCACTTCTTGCTGTAGCTCGTGGAACTGGTCGCGCACTAGAAGAGATAGACTTACTACAAGAACTTTTCGAAAATGAATAAAGAGCTACTCGGCTTTTTTTCACTTTTTATCGCACTCTTCGTGGGTGCACTATACTATACAAACAATATTCAAGGGCCGTTAATTTCAGCTCTTAACTACTTAAAATCAAACTATCATAACTCCACAGAATTTATTCAAGACAATATTGACAAACATATATTCCAAGCAAACCGTATCGTAGAACTAAAAGATAAACTTCATAAATACGAAAATAATCACCTTGTTATGCAGCAGATGGCATCTGAGGTAAATGACCTTTTTAAAGCAAATAATTCTAAATTAAAGACAAATCCAAGAGTAGAACTTATAAGAGCAATTTCCTATCAAAAATTTGGGGATTTAAATAGAATTTGGGTAGATGTTAAAGACTATAATTCATCTAAAATTTATGGTTTAACATACAATGAATTAGTTGCAGGAATAGTTATTGCAGAAAATGGAAAAGCTCTTTGTCTTCTAAATAGAGATATTCAAAGCTCCTATGCAGTTTATGTTGGCAAAAAAAGAGCTCCAGGTATTGCTCATGGAAATAATGCTAAAAACTTAGTTGTTAAGTTTATTCCTGCTTGGTTTAAAATAGAAAAAGGCGACGAAGTAATCACATCTGGTCTTGATGAAATATTTTTTAAGGGTTTAAAAGTTGGACGTGTAATATCTGTAAAAAAATCTCAAGGTTATCAAAATGCACTTATTGAGCCTTACTATGAGTCAAACAATCCAAGCTATTTTCACATGATAAAGAGAGTTAAATGAAATACATATTAATTTTAGTACTTATATTTTCAAGCCTTCAAGCCGAAGATGAAAAACAAAACATTACAATAGGAGTTGGATTATATATCCAGACACAACCTTATACAGATGTAGATAATACAATACTTCCCTCCCCTGTAGTTTTCTATGATAATGGGATTGCATATATAAGATGGACAAGAGTAGGAGTTTATTTTTATGGTGAAAAAAGAGAAGATTATTCGTGGGGATTTTCTTTAACTGCACAACCTAGGGTTAATGGATATGAGTCATCTGATATTGAAGGTATGGATGAGAGAAAAGATACTTGGGAAGGTGGACTTGCTTTTAGTGCAAAAATAGATAAAGCATATATGGAAATAATGATATTAACAGATTTGTTAGATAGATATGAATCTTGGATAGCTAAGGCAGAAGTGGGATATGATTATGAATTTGCAAATTTTTCACTATACCCTAGCCTATTTTTCATATATCAGTCATCAGATTTTACAGACTATTATTATGGTGTTAAAGACTCAGAAGCATTAGGAAGTAGAGAAGAATACACTCCTAATGCTGGTCTACAAATAGGAGCTCAGACATATATTAAATATCCTTTTACAAAGAATCTATCTGCACTTGTAAATCTCAGAATAGATAAAATCTCTAATGAAGCGGCTAATAGTCCTATCGTTGATAAAGATTATATTTACTCAGGATTACTATCACTTATATATACTTTCAAATATTAAAAAAAGCAGTTCAAACTCATCAAATATTAAGTGCCTTTTGTCTATAATAAAAAAATTTATTTTATACATATTTCAGAAGGTAAAAAATGCCAAAACGCACCGACATTAACACTATTTTACTTATAGGTTCAGGCCCGATTATCATCGGTCAAGCTTGTGAATTCGACTACTCAGGAACTCAAGCTGTTAAAACTCTAAAAGAGCAAGGCTATCGCGTAGTTCTTATCAACTCAAATCCTGCAACTATTATGACAGACCCAGAATTCGCGGATAGAACATATATAGAGCCTATTACAGAAGATGTTATAGCGCGTATAATTAAAAAAGAGAAGGTAGATGCTGTTCTTCCAACTATGGGTGGACAGACTGCACTTAATGTTGCAACTAGCATGTATGAAAAAGGTATGCTTGAAGGAATAGAGTTTTTAGGTGCAACTCCTGAAGCTATTCATAAGGGTGAAGACCGCTCAGCTTTTAATGAAGCTATGATAAAAATTGGTATGGATTTACCAAAGAGTGCTAATGCATATAGTGTTGAAGAAGCAGTTGAAGTAGTTAAGGAAATTGGTTTTCCTGTAATTAGTAGAGCTTCATTTACACTTGCTGGTGGTGGTTCTGGTGTAGCATACAATATGGAAGAGTTTAAAAAACTTGCTCAAGAAGGTATCTCAGCATCTCCTGTAAATGAAATCGAAATTATGGAGTCTATGCTTGGTTGGAAAGAGTATGAGATGGAAGTTATCCGTGATAAGGCTGACAATTGTATCATTATCTGTGCAATTGAAAACTTCGACCCAATGGGTGTTCATACTGGAGATTCTATAACAGTAGCCCCTGCTCTTACTCTAACTGATAAAGAGTATCAAAGAATGCGTAATGCTTCTTTTGATATTCTAAGAGAGATTGGTGTTGACACTGGTGGATCAAACGTTCAATTTTCAATTTGTCCTAAAACAGGAAGAATGATTGTTATTGAGATGAATCCTCGTGTATCTCGCTCTTCTGCTTTGGCATCTAAGGCTACAGGTTATCCGATTGCAAAGGTTGCGACACTCTTAGCTATTGGTTATACACTTGATGAAATAACAAATGACATTACAGGTACTCCTGCATCTTTTGAGCCTGTAATAGATTACGTTGTAACAAAAATTCCTCGTTTTACGTTCGAGAAATTCCCTGAAGCACGAAATACACTTAGTACTAGTATGAAGTCAGTCGGTGAAGTTATGGCTATAGGTAGAACTTTTAAAGAATCTCTACAAAAAGCTATATGTTCACTTGAAACTGGTTTATGTGGTTTTGAGCCAATAGATGCAGATGACGCTTTTGTTAAACATGAGATTAGACGTCCTAATGCTGAGCGTATTCTTTATGTAGCTGAAGGTTTTCGTCGTGGTATAAGTGTTGAAGATATGTTTGATACTTGTCAAATAGACCCATGGTTTCTTTACCAACTAGAAGAGTTACTTCAATCTGAATCCAAAATAACTGATAAAATCCTTTTTGATGCAGATTTTATGAGAAGCATTAAAGTTGATGGTTTTTCAGATAAAAGAATTTCTCAGTTAATAGCGACAAACTCTAATCAGACTGTTAGTGAAAATGAAGTTTATGATAAAAGAAAAGCATTGGGTGTATCTTTAGAGTTTAACGAAGTAGATACTTGTGCAGCTGAGTTTGAAGCTCTTACTCCATACCTTTACTCTACTACAAATATCACTGCATCTCCAACTGCAAAAAATAGAGTTAGTGATAAGAAAAAAGTTTTAATTCTTGGTGGTGGCCCAAACAGAATAGGTCAAGGTATTGAATTTGACTACTGTTGTGTACATGCTGCTTTTGCTCTTAAAGAGATGGATATTGAATGTATTATGTACAATTGTAATCCTGAAACAGTTTCTACAGACTATGATACTTCTGATGTACTTTACTTCGAACCAATTGACTTTGAACATGTTAGAGAAGTTATAGAAAATGAGCAGCCAGATGGAATTATTGTTCACTTTGGTGGACAAACTCCTCTTAAACTTGCAGATGGGCTTACTAAAATAGGTGCAAAAATTATTGGAACTACTTCAGCGGTAATAGACCTAGCAGAAGATAGAGAGCAATTTTCTAACTTTGTAATCTCACATGGACTTAAACAACCTGAAAATGGCTTAGCTCGTAAAAAAGAAGAAGCTGGACCAATTGCCCAGAGACTAGGTTTTCCAGTTTTAGTTCGTCCTTCTTTTGTTCTTGGTGGTCGTGGTATGAAAATCGTTTATAGCCATGAAGAGTTAAATGAGTATATGGCTCTTGCTATCTCAGTATCTAATGAAGCTCCTGTTCTCATTGACAAGTTTTTAGATCAGGCAATTGAGTTAGACGTAGATGCCATTTCTGATGGTAAAGAAGTTTATATTGGTTCTGTAATGCAACACATTGAAGAAGCTGGAATACACTCTGGAGATAGTGCTTGTTCACTTCCTCCAGTAAACTTATCTGATGAAATGATTGAAAAAGTAGAGCAACAAACTAAAACTATAGCACTTGGTCTTGGTGTTATTGGTCTTATGAATGTTCAATACGCAATCTTTCAAGATGAAATATACCTAATAGAGGTTAATCCAAGAGCATCTAGAACAGTTCCTTTTGTATCAAAAGCTACTGGTATGCCTTTAGCAAAAGTTGCTACTCGTGTAATGGTTGGTGAGACTCTTAGAAGTGCACTAGAATATTATGACAAATATGACATCGTTCAAGAAGTAAACGGTCTTTTAAAACCTAAACTTAAAGGTCATGTTTCTGTTAAAGAAGCAGTTTTTCCTTTTCATAAACTAAATGGTGCTGACCTTGTTCTTTCTCCTGAGATGAAATCAACTGGTGAAGTTATGGGAATTAGTTCAAACTTTGGTGTTAGTTTTGCAAAAGCTCAACTATCAGCTGGAAATAAAATTCCAACAGAAGGAACTTGTTTCTTATCATTCGTAGATGCAGATAAATGTCATGCATCAGAGATTGCAAGTGGATTACATAAACATGGTTTTAAACTTGTTGCAACTCATGGTACTCAAGTAATTTTAGAAGAGGCAGGTATACCTTGTGAGCGCGTTCTTAAAATCTCAGAAGGTCGTCCAAATATTGAAGACAGTATGAAAAACGATGAAATAGCAATGGCAATAAATACCTCAGATAACAACACATCTAAGAAAGATGCCGTAGTTATTCGTCAAGAAGTTTTAAGAAAAAGTATTCCTTACTTCACAACTTTAAGTGCAGCAAGAGCTCTTATCTTAGCACTTGATGAGATGGGTGATGGCTCATGGTCAGAATCTCAAGCACTACAAGACTTTCTCGCATAAGAAATGAAAGTTATTCTAACCCAAACCGACACAACTGTCGGTTTCTTATCTCAAGATGCTCTAAAACTACAAGAGATAAAGTCTAGAAAACCCACAAAAGCATTTATAAAGGTCTATAAAGATTTTAAAACTCTTGTGGCTTCTGGGCATAGAATTCCAGATAAATATAAAAACACTGTACGTCGAGCTAAAAAAACTACTTTTATAGTAAAAAATAGTGCTTTTAGAGTAGCTTCTAGTCCTCTTGATTCTCAAGTTCTAAGAACAAACTTTTGGCACTACTCTACTTCCGCAAATGAATCAAGCAAAAATTTCAATCGTGACTTCTGCGAAGAAAAAGCTGATATAATAATAGAAAATAAGAATGGACTGAGTGAAAATAGTTCTTCTTCTCTTTATAAGATAAATCATAAAAAAAGGAAAAAGATAAGATGACAAAATTAATTCAAGCAATTTTAACTGGTATTTTTTTCACATTTATTTTAGATTTTTTTGTATTTCTTGGTATTAAGCATAACTATATAGATTTTTACGAAATTGATTTATATTACAATATTTTGTTTGCAGATCATCAAAATATTTATTTTTTTGCTATAACAAGTTTAGTAATTGGATTTATATTTACCTATATCAACAACACAAGACTAAGCTTTATTGTTATTGGTCTTCTATCTGTTGTATCTCTCTCGACTCTTATTCCTACAGTAGGTTATAGTCTTGGAGAAAAGCTACTAATGAAAAAAAACATCACTTACAATGACGCTAAATACACTTATGTAGGAGATGTATATTATGATGGAAGAACTCAAATAACATTTTATGACTACTCTCTAGAAAAAACAATATTATTAAAAAAGGATTTAATTAAATGAAACATATTTCAAGTATAGCAACTGGTGCTGCATTAGGCAGTGCTGGAATAGTCATGATGGGTGTATTAGCAGGCTGTTCATCTGGACAAGAACAAGAGGCACAAAATCGTTTCTTAGTAATAGAACAACAAACAAACGGAAAGTATATAGTAGTTGAAGAGATGCCAACTGAGGGTCCTAGTAGAGCTATTATACGTGAAAAAGATGCTAATGGGAATACAGTAGAACGTTTTATGAATGAAGCTGAGATGAAAGCCTTAGCAGAACAAGAGTATCAAAAAGTTCAAAATGGAACTTCTGAAACAGTTCAGAGTGGAGATAGCAGTGCAGGAATGGGTCTAGCTGGAACTATTTTAGCAGTTGCTGCAGGTTCACTTTTAGGTAATATGATTGGAAATGCTCTTATGAATAATAAGAACTTCTCAAAACGTTCTGGTAGTGTAAATAAGAGCGCTTATAGTCGTTCAGCTGCTTCAAGAGCATCTAAAGGTTCTTCTAAAAAAAGCTTTTTCGGTGGTAATTCTAAGAAGTCGTCTTATGGAAGTAAAAGTTTCGGAGGATGATTAAACTACAAAAATTAAATCCACTTGATGATAATAAACTTGAAGAGTTGGGTTTTACTTGGCATACTGATAGTGACGGGACAAAGTATATAAACGATGAACTTGTTCAAGTTACACAAGAAGAAGCTAATGAATACTATGAAGCTGGAAACAATATATATGATATGTTTGTTGAAGCAGCTGAATATGTTATAGAAAATGACCTGTTTTTTGAACTTGGCATTCCATTTAATCTTATAGAAACTATAAAAAAGAGTTGGGAAAATGATGTTCACTGGCATATATATGGACGTTTTGATTTAGCGGGGGGAGTTGATGGTCAAGACATTAAGCTAATAGAGTTTAACGCCGACACTCCAACATCTCTTTTTGAGACTACTCTACTTCAATGGGCTCTTCTTCAAAACAACAACATGAATGAAGAGAAGCAGTTTAACAATGTATATGAAGCAATAAGCCAAAACTTCAAAAAACTTGTAACTTTAGAAGACGATATAGAACTATTTGAAGAACGTTATGATGGGTGGAAGATACTGTTTTCATCTGTAGAGGGCAATGATGAAGAAGAAGCAACAACAAGACTACTTCAACAAATGGCTACAGATGCAGGTTTTAATACAAGTTTTGAATACTTGCAAAATGTGAACTTTGATGAAAATGGCATATTTGACGCTCATGATAATCAATATGAGTACTGGTTTAAACTATTTCCTTGGGAAGATATAGGAAGTGATGAACCTGAACTTGCGACTACATTAAGCAATATTATAAAAAATCAAAAAGCAATAATACTAAATCCTGCATATACCTTGCTCTTTCAGTCAAAGGGTATAATGAAGATTATGAGCGATCTGTTTCCAGACTCACCATATCTCCTAAAAACATCTTTTGAGCCTTTAGATGGTGTTAAACAAGTTGAGAAGACTGTATTTGGAAGAGAAGGTGCCAATACTAAGATTATAGAAATCAACGGCGAAGTATCAGAGCAAGTCGAAGGACCATATGATAACTACAAAAAAGTTTATCAAGAGTATGTTGATTTTAATAAAGATGAAAAAGGAGAAAAATATCAAGCCGGTGTTTTCTTCGCTTATGAGTCATGTGGTCTAAGCTTTAGAAAAGGTGGAGAGATACTTGATAATATGAGTAAGTTTGTAGGACATGTTTTAGTTTAAATACCGCATTATTGTGAGCGCATCGTAGCTAGATTGCTTCGTTCCTCGCAATGACATACCTCGTCACTGCGAGCAAACTTGGCAGTCTACTTTTCTTCTTCTTTAAAACCTTTAATAAACTCAATAAAAAATATTAAGAATATAGATAAAATCAGACCAGTTACAAAAGCAACAATTACTATTAACTTCTTTTTTGGTTTTATTGCATAATCATTTGTCATAATATTACCAATAATTTCAGTGTTCCTGTAATTATATGGTTTCATTAAAACTTTTAAAGTATTTAAATTTTCTTTATGTTTTTCTATCTGAACAACTTCAATATCATTTTTTTCATTTTCAAATTTCTCACGAGAATCTTTTAATTGGATAAGCATATCAGCTAAGTATCTCTGCTCGTTTATCTGAATTGTTGCTAGAGTAGGGTTCAAACTTTTAATTTTTTGAAGATTATTTTGAACTTGAATGAAGTTAGTTTCATAAATTTTAATATCTTTTTTATATCTAGCTATTTTCTCTTTTAATGACGGAAGAGTTTTATTTTTTAGAAGAGCTAACTTTCCTTCAATTTGTTCAACATTCGTTTTATTTAGTTTCATAACATCAACAAGCGTTTTATTATGCTTTACTTGTATATAATTAACAACTTTTTTTACTTCAGATATAGCACCTTCATTTGAAGAACCAAGAGCTGTAATTTCTAAAAAGTTTTTTTGCTTTTTCAATAATCCAATACTTTTTATTTCAGACTCTCTACCTTTTATATTTTTCATAATATCAATAAATAGAATCTCTAATTCTTTAGAGACTTCAGAACCATCTGCAATAACAATTTTATCGCTAGCATTAAAGCTTACATTAGCATTAGCATTAGCATTAGCATTAGCATTAGCATTAGCATTAGCATTAGCATTAGCATTAGCAATCTTATATTCACCAATTTTAAGTATAACTTTTGCTTCATATACCTTTGGAACAGAATAAGCATAAATAATAGCTGCTATTGTGATGATTGAAGTTAAAACAGCAATTTTAATTTTATTCTTCATTAGAGTTCTAAATAGCTCTCTTAAATCTATCTCATCTTCTTCATATCTTTGTACATTTTGTTCTTTGTCTTGCATCTTTAGCCTTTTTTTTATATTTAATTATTATTTTATATTAGTCTGATGATTAAACTCAGGGACTATCTCTTTTAACTTTTTTAGCTTTTCACTACTAACTATTAACTCTTCTATATCTTTATTTAATTTGCCAATATCATAAATTGTAGGTTTTGCAACAGTTATAGAATCATACTCTGTTTTACAATCTGTATCATTTATAAGTAACTCTTCATAAAGTTTTTCTCCTGGACGAAGCCCTGTAAATTCTATCTCTATATCTTTAGAACAACTAAGTTCAATCATCTTTTTGGCTAAATCAACTATCTTTATAGGCTCACCCATATCCAGTATAAAGATCTCTCCACCTGTGCCAATAGCTCCAGCTTGTAAAACAAGTTCACATGCCTCAGGTATCAGCATAAAATATCTCGTAATATCTGGGTGAGTAACAGTTATATTTTTTTTATTTTCTATCTGAGACTTAAACTTAGGAATAACACTTCCACTGCTACCCAATACATTACCAAACCTAACAGCCACTATATCAGTACCTTGACCATTGCTATTTTGAGCATAAAGCTCACATATACGCTTTGTCGTTCCCATAACATTGGTAGGTCTTACAGCTTTATCTGTAGAGATCATAACAAACTTCTTCACACCATATCTTATAGATATATCTATAACATTTTTAGTACCTAAAACATTATTAACAATTCCCTCATGTATATTTGCTTCAACTAAAGGAACATGTTTATAGGCCGCAGCATGAATAACAATATCTGGTTTATGAACTTTAAATGTATTCTCTAAACTATTAGCATCTACTACACTCTGCATAACACAAGTAACTTCTACATATTTAAGTTCTTCAGTTATTGTATAAAGATTGTATTCACTGTGATCTAATACTATTAGTTTTTTAGCACCAAACTTTTCACACTGCCTACATATTTCACTACCTATACTTCCACCAGCACCAGTAACCAAAACTATTTTGTCTTTTATAAAACTATTTATCTTTTGTTTATCTAAGTCTTTAGGATGACGAGCGAGAAGATCTTCAACAGATATATCTTTTAGCTGTGTAGACAAATCTTTATTCTCTAGCATTTCATCCATTGATGGTAAAACTTTTATTTCATAAAAATATATACTCAAATCATTGTAGATTTCTTTTGTTATTTCCTGAGAAACTGAAGGCATAGCAATAACCAATAAATCAAGTTTTACTTCTCCCAATTTCTCTTTTAGTTTTACTCTAGAAATAACCTTTATAGCGTCTATAGAACGATTTTGAATTATTTTGTCATCATCTACAAAATATTTAACCTTATACTCACTATGTATAAATTCAGATTCTAGTTTGATACCTGCTCTACCAGCACCATAGATAACAACAGACTTTGTCTTTTGTATTTTACTTTTATTTATTAAATAATAGTAAATATACAAAGTAAAATTTATGCTAAACAGGTATAAAAATAGTTCTGAGACCATAAATGAAAATCTTATCTTTCCGTAGAATATAGGTAGATAGACAATAAAGGCTGTTATATATACAAAACTTTTTATAAGAAAAGATTTTTGAGAAGCTTTTGACCAAGATAAAGAATAATCATTAAATAAAAATCTAGATGCAAACATACGGATAAAGACAACACTTAAAACTATATATATATAAAATGCTTGATGAAAAATAAAAAATGTCCACCAAAATGTAATAAATGTTAAAGATATTATTACTAAAAAATTCAATATTCTTTTATCAAGATAAAACATTAAAATACCTTTTTACTATCTACGAACTTCACTGAGCCGTATAGTATTACAATAGATATTAAAAATGCTATAAAAATATTTGAAATATAGTAAACAAGCGAGAACAACACTATATTTAAAAGGATAGAATAGTTAGTAACTTTAAAATGACTCCATCCAGCTTGAGTTAGTCGTTGATATGCATGTTTTTTATGTGCATCTGATAATTTTTCACCGTTTAGTTTTCTTCGGACTAAGGTTAAAGTAGCATCAAACCAAAAAACTCCAAAAAGTGTAATCCATATCCACAGATTTGTTGGTTCTAGATTTGTATAGTAAATAGTAAATATAGCAATATTATATCCTAGAAGAGTACTTCCTACATCTCCCATAAATATCGTTGCTTTATTAAAATTCCAGTATAAAAACCCAAGAGTTGCAAGAGCCAGTACTATAAAATGATCTCCACCAAAAAGTAAAAAACCAGCAATACTTAAAAATATAGCTTCACTTCCTGCATAACCATTAATACCATCTAAAAAGTTATAAAGATTTATAAACCATATTATCAATAAAAAAGCAAATATATTTGTAATAATTTGATTTTCAATACTAAAGAAAAACAAACCTATAGAGCCAAATCCACCAAGAGCATAGATTCCACCAATAGCTACACTAGCTTGTGCGAGAAGTCTCAACTTTGGGCTTAGCTCATATAAGTCATCAAAAAAACTTACTACTGAGATAACTACACCAAAAAATAAAGCATAAAAAAGACTTGTGTCGATAGCATCTATAAAGTATAGATAGATAAGTCCTATAAACCAAGTTAGTGCTAAAGCTATACCACCACCATGAGGGGTAGGAATGGTGTGTGAACTTCTTTCATTTATTTTATCAAGTATAGCATTTTTGATGTAGTAGTTTTTTATTAGGTATGTAAGTGTATAAGAGAGTATTAATAGTATTAGATATATCATTATGGAATTTCCTACTTTTCTTTAACTAATAACTCTTCTAAAGAATTGATTATCTTATCTTTATTAAAAGTATTTTCCGTTAAGTTTTTACAATTTTTTGTAAAAATTGATTTCTCTTCTTTACTTAGGTTTATACTTTGTATAAAAACATCTTTAATTTCATCAATATCCTTAGGATGAGCTGTAAATCCTAAGTTATTTTCTTTTATTATATCAGCTGCATCACCATTTATAATTGCTAATATTGGTTTCTCCGCTAAAATATATGTTTGTGTTTTAGCTGGAACAGTAACACTAAATATAGGTTTATCTATTAAAGATACAATTAAAAAGTCACTAGCTTTATAGTACATAGCCATCTCTTTCCTTGGCTTTTTACCATGAAAAATAATATTGTCTCTTTTTGTTATATTTTTCAAATCCTCCAAAGCAGAACCATCACCTATAATATTTAACTGTGCTTTATTTTGATAATTATTTGAAAGACCATCAAATGCTTTTATAATGTTTTCCAAATTTTGCACTTTTCCAATATTCCCTGCAAATGTAAAATGCACTCTAGTATCTTTAGTAAACTCATATGCTTCTAAGCTATTGTTTAAATCATCTGCCCAGTTTGGCAAATAATTAAACTCTAAACTTTCCTTAGCATATGGTTTTAGTTTTGATTCAAAACCCTTTCCCGAAATAGCAATATTATCAATATTATGATACATAAAACCAACAAATTTATCTAAAATATAAGAAAGAAGTTTTGTTTTTTTAAATCCATAAGCATAAACACTATCAGGCCATATATCTTGAGCCCAAAAAGTCAAACGCTTATTGTAAAGTTTTTTAATTATTACAGCAGGTACCATACCTGTTAATGAAGCCATGTTAAATCCAAAAATATAATTATATTTTTTCCCAATTCTTAAACTAACAATACTACCAAGTATCATAAATGAAAAATATTTTAAAAGTTTTTTAAATAAACTAGTTTTATAACCAGTTACTGCTTTAACTCTATAAATATTTATTCCATTCCAATTGTCTTTTTGATAAAATTTATTTTTATATCCATTATATATTTTACTTTCTGGATATGTTGGAACGGTTGTTAATATGTCTACATCATAACCTGCTTTTTTCCATGAAATAGCAATATCATTTATCTTAAATTCTTCAGGATAAAAATATTCTGTTACGATTAGAATCTTCTTTTTAGTCAAACTTCTTCCAAACTACTCTATTTACATAATCAGTATAGCTTAAAATAATTCTCAATACTTTATCAGATACATTTGGCATACTATAGTCAGCAACAGCGCTTAAAGTATCTTTTTTTTGAGCTTCTAAAACTTTTAAAGCTTGCATAATTCTGGTTTTTTCAAGTCCTACCATCATAACACTTGCTTCTTCCATAGCTTCAGGTCGCTCATGCGATTGTCTTATATTTAATGCAGGAAATCTCATTATTGATGATTCTTCACTTATCGTACCACTATCACTTAAAACAGCTTTTGAATCCAGTTGTAACTTATTATAATCATTAAATCCTAATGGCTTCATAAGTTTAATAAGTGGATTAAATTCAACATTATTCACCTCTATTTTATTCCTTGTTCTAGGATGAGTTGATACAATAATTGGCATATTATATACCTTAGCAATCTCATTTAATGTATCTACTAAATTAAAGAAGTTCTTATCACTTCCTATATTTTCTTCTCTATGTGCAGATACTACAAAATACTCACCTTTAATAAGACTCAATTCACTTAAAATGTTAGAATTATTTATATCTTCAAGCTTGGATTGTACAACTTCATATATTGGACTTCCTGTCTTTATAATTCTATCAGCAGGCAGGCCTTCTCTAAGTAAATATTCTCTTGCAATATCACTATATGTCATATTTATATCAGCTGTATGATCTACTATTTTTCTATTTGTTTCTTCCGGTACTCTTTGATCAAAACATCTATTTCCAGCTTCCATATGAAAGATAGGAATCTGTCTTTTTTTAGCAGGTATCGCACATAGACAAGAGTTAGTATCTCCTAAAACTAAAAAAGCATTAGGATTGACTTCGGCCAATATTGGATCAATTTTTATCAAAATATTACCTATTGTCTCTGTAGGGGTTCCCATAGCTGCATTTAAAAAATAGTCAGGTTTCCTAAGATTAAAGTCTTTAAAAAACACTTCATTTAGTTCATAGTCATAGTTTTGTCCAGTATGTACAATAATATGTTCTATAGCTTCTGACTCTTCTAACTTTTGTATTACACAAGCTAATCTGATAATCTCTGGTCTTGTTCCTACTACTGTCATTACTTTTAATTTTCTCATCTATTGTACCTCTAGAAAATATGTATCTGGATTATCTTGGTCAAAGGTTTCATTTGCCCATAAAAACAACACCATCTCTTCATCACCTGTATTTTTAATATTATGAGTATAACCAGGTATCATTTCTACTACTTCCATATTATTATCACTTACTTTATAACTAACAATTTCATTAGTTATGATATGTCTAAACTCTATTGTTGCTTCACCTTTTACTACTAAAAACTTTTCATTTTTAGTATGATGGTAGTGGTTTCCTCTAATAACTCCAGGAGCTGTAGTAGACAATGAAAATTGCCCACTATCTAAAGTTTTTAGTATCTCATAAAAAGTACCTCTATCATCTTGATGACCATTTAAACTATATGAAAAATTATATTTAGACAGGTAGCTTAAATAAGTGGCGTATAAAGCTCTTTCAAACCCAGAAGCAACATTAGGAATAACTAGACTACATCTATTGTCTTTAAACTTATAAAGTAATTCTTCTATCTCACCTAAAGTTTTTTGATAAATAGTATCTATATTGAAATATTGTTCATCATTTTTACTCTCTAATTTCTCAATAAAAGATTTAACTACATCATCTACATAAACTAAACTCAATTCTACACTCTTGTCGTTTACTTCTATATCTAAATCATTCGCAATATTATTACACCAAGTAGCTATTACAGAGTTATAATTTGGTTTTGACCATTTACCAAATACATTTGGTAGCTTATATATATAAACATTAGCATTAGATTGTTTTGAATAATCAATTAATAAAGTTTCAGCTTCTTTCTTGCTCTTGCCATAATCATTATCTAACTCAGATTGAGTAGATGAAGACAATAATATAGGAGTACATTTATTGTTTTCAATTAAAGTATTTACTATAGTATTAGTTAGTTCACTATTCCCAGTATAAAACTCATTTATATTTTCAGGGCGGTTAACACCTGCTAAATGAAATATAAAATCTACTTCTTTTACATAAGCTTCTAAAATACTTAAAGAATCCTTTTTACTATATAAATACAATTTAATATCTTCATCTCTTTTTAAATGTTCGATTAAATTTTTAGCAATAAATCCATTTGAACCAGTAATTAATACATTCACTTATATTATTCCAAATTCTTTTAATTCAGATTGAACTTCATGAAGACTTAATATCATATCTTTCATCTCATTTTCATCTAATCTATGAGTATTATGTGAATGATAATCAGTAGCTTCTGTTATCACTTCGCCATCTATAAAATATTGATTATAATTTAAATCTCTAGTATCAGATGGAATTCTGTAGTAATTACCAATATCAATAGCATTCAGCATCTCTTCTCTAGTCAAAAGTGTTTCATATAGTTTTTCACCATGTCTAGTACCTATTACTTTTATAGTATGCTTTGGTTTATTTAATAGTTTAGTTAAAGTTGAAGCCAAAAGTTCAATAGTAGCTGCTGGTGCTTTTTGTACAAATATATCACCATTGTTACCATTTTTAAATGCAAACATTACTAAATCTACAGCATCGTCTAAACTCATCATAAATCTAGTCATATTAGGATCTGTAATAGTTATATCATTGCCTTCTCTAATTTGATTTATAAACAATGGTATAACAGAACCACGACTTGCCATTACATTTCCATATCTAGTACAAGATATTATTGTTTCATTGTCATTCTGATTTCTAGATTTTGCAACTGCAACTTTTTCCATCATAGCTTTACTTATTCCCATAGCATTTATAGGATATACAGCTTTATCAGTACTTAGAACTATAACTTTTTTTACTTTGTATTTAATAGCAGTATTTAAAACATTTTCAGTACCTATCACATTTGTCTGAACTGCTTGCATAGGATAAAATTCACAAGATGGCACTTGCTTTAAAGCAGCTGCGTGAAATATATAATCTACATTTTTAATAGCATCTTCTAAAGAGTTAGTATCTCTTACGTCACCTATATAAAATTTAAGTTTATCATTTTGATATTTTTTCCTCATGTCATCTTGCTTTAATTCATCACGAGAAAAGATTCGTATCTCTTTTATATCAGTATTCAAAAAATTACGAAGAACAGCATTCCCAAAAGAACCGGTTCCCCCTGTAATAAGTAGTATTTTATTTTTGAACATATCTATTCTTTCCTTTCCGTATTATAGTATTTTTCGTATTTTCATTATTATAATTCTATATAAAATATTAAAAATTGAGATAGAAAAGATAACTCTTGTTTTAAGAATTTTAAGAATTTTTCGCTTTGATTTTACAGACACATTATTATCATGTATTCTTCTAAATAATGACATATCGTTAATATGTAAATTCTTTCCTAATAAATTTGCGATTAAAGCAATCCAAATATCATGTGATTCAATATATTTAGGAATAGGATATATTATTTCTTTAATATCATGTTTTATTACCATACAACAGCCATAATATGATATTTTTCCTAAGAATATTTTTATTATATTTTTAATATTACAAAAAGATTCTGATTCCTGCACAGGATTTAGATTATCTTTAAATACATAATCACTTTTATATATATAATTAAAGGTGGAAAAATTAGATGTCAACAATGAACTGTTACTTTTTATTAACTTGTCTTTCATTATATTAAATCTATTTTCAACCCATATGTCGTCTTGATCTGATAAAAATATAATTTCATTATTTGCTAAACCTATAGCCTTTGAAAAACTATATACATGTCCTTTATTCTTAATATTATTATATATTTTAATTCTTATATCATGTATTTGTTCTATCAACATCAATGTATTATCAGTAGAACAGTCATTAATTATTATTATTTCATCATTTTTATTTATTTGCTTAAGTATACTAGATAGCTGCTCTGAAATATATTTTTCACCATTATATGTTGCAATACAAATACTACTTTGCATATTTATCCAAGTACGATTCAATAGTCTTAACAATACCACTGTCAAAGTCTTCATTGGCTTTCCAATCAAATTCATTTTCAAGTTTTGTTGCATCTATGGCATACCTTCTATCATGCCCAGCTCTATCTTCTACAAAAGTTATTAATTCTTTATAGCTTCTATTTGATGGAACTTTTTTATCTAATATTGTACATATTGCTTCTACAATTTGAAGATTACTCCTTTCATTTCTTCCTCCAATATTATAGACATTAGCTTCTCTTCCTTTATGATAAACTAAGTCTATCCCTTTACAATGGTCAAGTACATATAACCAGTCTCTTATATTTTTGCCATCACCATATATTGGTATCTTCTCTCCTGCTAGTGCTTTTCTAATAATAGTAGGAATAAGTTTTTCATCATGCTGTTTTGGACCATAGTTATTTGAGCAGTTTGTAATAACTGTATTTAATCCAAAAGTCTCTTGATAACTTCTAACTATCATATCTGAGCTTGCCTTTGACGCTGAGTACGGAGAATTTGGAGCATATGGTGTTTCTTCTGTAAATAGGTCTGTTTCATTAAGACTTCCATAAACTTCATCTGTACTTATATGGTGAAACCTACAATTTTTATATTCTTTTTTATAATTAAATGGTGAATTCATCCAGTAGTTTTTAGCAACGTCTACAAGTATATAAGTGCCATTTACATTTGTTTCTATAAATACACCCGGATTTTTAATAGAGTTATCAACATGAGACTCCGCTGCAAAGTGGATAACTCCTTCTATATTATATTCGTTAAATATAAACTCTACTAATTCGCGATTACAAATATTACCCTTTATAAATTTATATTTATGGTTATTTTTACACTCTTTTAGATTTTCTAAATCTCCTGCGTATGTAAGACAATCAAGGTTGACAATGTTGTACTCTGGATATTTATCTAAAAAGTATGGAACGAAGTTACTACCAATGAAACCTGCACATCCTGTTACTAATATATTTTTCATTATTTTTTTTCTCCTAAAACTTTCAAACATTCATCAAGACTATCTTTCCAAAAAGGAATTTCTATATTAAACTCTTGTTTAATTTTAGATTTGTTTAATAAACTATAGTGTGGTCTTGAAGCTATGGTTGGGTAGTCTTTGGTTTCTATTGGATTTATCTTACAGTCTTTTTTTGCCATCTTCATGATTTCTTTTGCAAAGTCATACCAAGATAAGACACCTTCATTTGTATAGTGATAAATTTCCACATTTTTCTTCTGTATATTCGGAAGAATATCCAAAATAGTTTTAGCCAAATCTCTTGCATAAGTTGGAGAACCAACTTGGTCACATATTATACCTAGCGAATCTCTTTCATTTCCTAAACGAAGCATAGTTTTTACAAAGTTAACTCCAAATGATGAATAAACCCATGAAGTTCTGATAATAATAGAGTTTTGAGGATTAATATCTTGAAGTACTTTTTCTCCACTAAGTTTTGTACTTCCATAGACGCTATTTGGAGATGTGGCATCTAGTTCAATATATGGCTTATAGTGTTTACCATCAAACACATAATCAGTTGATATATGGATGAGTTTAATATTTTTTTCTTTGGAGATTTGAGCTAAAGATTCAATTGCTTTATGATTGATAGTATCTGATATTAACTCTTGTGATTCAGCTTTATCAACTAATGTATATGCTGCACAGTTTATGATGACATCAATATTATGTATCTCTATATAGTTTCTAATACTCTGTTCATTAGTTATATCAAGAGAGTCTCTATCTGTAAAGAAAAAATCATATTGGTATAGAGATGCTAATTCATTAAGTTCACTTCCCATTTGCCCTTTGGAACCAGTCACCAAGATTTTACTCATAATAATTTACCCCATATTCAAATAAATCATTTATATCTTTTAGTTTAGGTTGAATTTTATCTTTTATAGAAAGGTTAATAGAAGAAGCATTTATTTGCCATTTGATATTTAAATCTTCATCATCAAAAGCGATACCTCTATCATTTTCAGGTGAATAATAGTTATCAACCTTATAAGCAAAAATTGTATCATCTTCTAAAACTACAAATCCATGAGCAAATCCACGAGGTACGAAAAGTTGTCTTTTATTTTCACTTGTCATCTCAACTGCAACATGTTGACCAAAGGTTGGACTTTCTTTTCTTATGTCTACTGCTATATCTAAGACTTTCCCTTGGATTACACGAACAAGTTTTGTTTGAGCCGATGGAGCTAATTGGTAGTGGAGACCACGAAGAACACCACGAGAGCTTTTAGACTCATTATCTTGGCAGAAGTTTATTTTAAAACCTAGAAATTCTTCAAGTTTATCTTGGCGGAATGTTTCAACAAAGTAACCACGAGGGTCACCATGAACAATAGCTTCACAGATAACTACATCAGGTATTTTAGTTCTTAAAAATTTCATTATTTTATACTACTTTCTTGTGCTATTCTAGTCAAGTATTGTCCATATTGATTTTTCTTTAGTGGTTGTGCTAAATCAAAAAGTTTTTCTTTTGAGATATATCCCATCTCATAAGCTATCTCCTCTATACAGGCAACTTTTAAACCTTGACGATTTTCAATAGTCTGTATAAACATACTTGCTTCTAGTAGAGACTCATGAGTTCCAGTATCTAACCAAGCATAACCTCTACCCATAAGTTCGACCTTAAGTCTATTCTCATTCAAATAGCTTTGGTTGAGAGTGGTTATCTCTAACTCGCCTCTATCGCTTGGTTTTACATTCTTAGCTTTTCTAACCACATCATTAGGATAAAAGTATAGACCAGTAACTGCATAGTTAGACTTAGGTTCAGATGGTTTTTCTTCAATACTTATAACATCACCGTTTTCATTAAATTCTGCAACACCATATCTCTCTGGGTCTTTTACATAATAACCAAAAACTGTCGCTTTATTCTCTTCTTGAACATGCTTAACACTTTTAGCAAGTAGGTCAGTAAGTCCTTGCCCATAAAAAATATTATCGCCAAGGACAAGACAAACATCGTCATTTTCTATAAACTCTTCTCCTAAAATGAAAGCTTGTGCAAGACCATCAGGAGAAGGTTGTTCTTTGTAGCTAAAGTCTATACCGATATCAGATCCATCACCTAAAAGTTTTTCAAATCTTGGTAGGTCATTTAGCGTAGAGATAATAAGGATCTCTTTTATTCCAGCAAGCATTAATACTGAAAGCGGATAATAAATCATGGGCTTATCGTAGATAGGAACTAGTTGTTTGCTAACACCTTTTGTTATAGGGTAAAGTCTTGTTCCTGAACCACCTGCTAAGATTATGCCTTTCATTTATTTCCTTCCTTAATAAGTTTTAGATTTTTATGAGCATACATTATATAAAATGAAATTACAATTATTAATATATTTAAAGATGATACTAAACTTGCATTTGTAACTATATATAATAAAAAAACGACTGATAAAATATTATATGTTGAGTAAGCAAAATAAAATAGGAATATTAATATTATCACTATTCCTATAAACCCAAATGCATAGAAGTATATAGATATTATATCCCAACTAGGGGTTTTCCAACTTAATTCAAAGCCATTTATTGGTGAATTTTCAAAAGTTTCAGTAATTTTAGTATATGATGCACTTAATCTAGGATATCCATCTTCCATCATCATTGTTTTAATGATTTTTGATATAGCACCGATGATTTTATCAGAAAGAAGAGTCATTAATAATACAATATTAAAGATAGTGAATGCCTTTATATATATTTTTTCTCTCGTTAATATAATTTTATATAGAATATATATTGCAAAAATGATATATGCTATAATTGATTCAGTAATTATAAAATCTATAAAAGATAAAAGTAAAACAAAATTATTAAATTTACTTTTTTTAATAAAATTATTAAAAAACAATATTATATATAATAATAAAAATACAGCATACTGTGATGACTCATTAAATAAGCCAGAAGTTCTAAAAAGGCTGTAGTTAAAAGAGGCATATATATATC
>NZ_JADGFC010000167.1 GCF_016744025.1 Sulfurimonas sp. | reverse complement strand
ACAAAACTCCGTATGAAGTGTTTTTCAGTGAAATGAGTAAAAGATTAGCTAGCTAATTTAGGTGGAAATTGCACTTGTTGTTGGAATTGGCGGTATAAATAACAATCATAAACCATGATAGTTATTTATCTGTTTTAAGGTTGTTCTATATATAATGATGTTGAATAAATAGTTAGTGACTATTCAAGTATTAATTTATTTGCCTAATGCCCTATTTACCATCATTTCAACATCTTCTGTCATATTTAGAGGTAGTAATGTAATATTTATATTTTTGTTAGCATAAACTCTAAAAATTTCATCTGCAAAGGCTTGTCCAATGCTACTAACATCTTCAAAGTCAAATATCACATTTTCAAATTTTTCTACACGGGTTAATAACCTTTTTGCTTGAGAACGTGAAACCAATTTCTCATTTCCATATTGAGCTAATTTTACAGGAATCACTGTTTTATTAAATTGAGAAGTTTCAATTCCTTTTATATCATCTGTATACTCACTAAATATATTCTTTATTTGACGATCTGATACAAGATTTATCACCATTACAACCATTGTTCCCTGTTCTTCAAATTGTGTTTGAGAATCAAATAAGTAGTCAAAACAATACTCAGTATTATGAGAGTAGTTTAAACCTTTAGATTCAATTTCGAATTCATCAAACATACGAGAAGTAAAAAATATTCCTTCTCCTGTATGATTTTCTGGATCAGTTGTTAACTTACCCTTCGATAATTCCATAATGGCATGTCTTTCATCTGATAAATCACATAGCCTTGTAATTCTTTGAAAAATTCCTTCTCCATCATCAATAACAAACATTTGAATTTTTTCTTTATCTCTAAATATATTCATATATACTGTTTCACCCGCTGAGTGATCTATAACATTATTTACCATTTCTGTAAAACCATAATGGCAGATATCTGTAACATTATCTAAAACACCTTCAAATATAAATGAAAAATGATTTCTCCATATTGTGTCTTCAGAAAGTTCTTTGGTTAAAGGCAATGCTATATTATAATTACGTACTGCTCCAAGTGAGTAACTTTTACCTTTACCCCTACCTATGGAAGATAAGCGTTCTTCTTTTTCTAAACGTTTAATATGATTATAAACAGCTTGAGGAGTTATATTAAATATTTTGGCAATGTGATTAGATATATCCTTAGGATGATGAACTACATCCCTAAGAATTTGCGTTCTTATTCTTAAACCTTTTTCTTTATTATTCATAATCTATCCTTTAAGAAAGTATTTTACTTAAAGGATGTTGTTGTTTTACTTAAAGGACTACTAATTATCTTTATCAAACAAATATAAAAGTAAAAAAGGTAGAATCTGTAACTAAAAGTTTGTATTTGAGCATAATCACTAACAAAACCTAGCAACGACCACTTAAGTGTCGTTGTAGTCAAACGTTATGTGTCAAAACAAACGCACTTTGCTGATTTCTAGATAAGATTAGCAATATATAGTATTAAAAAATAAAAGGAATATTATGTTAAAAGTAGTATTAATGTTAATCGTATCATCAGTTATCCTATTTGGAGCGACAGAAAGTTTTTATAAAAAGAAGTATGATTTTTATATTAAAAAAGTAGAAAAGTCTTTTAAGCAATGGCAACATTTAGAGCTACTAACATCACTTAGTGAAAATTTTTTATCACAGACCAGTAGCCTAAACAACCAAATATATGGTTACTTAGATGAGACAGAGGAATCAAGGGATGCGAGACAAGAAGAAAGGGATGCAGAAAAAGCACTTAAAATTGAACAGCAAGAAGCTAAAGAAGAGCATAATACATATATAGAGTACATAGATAAAATTACTGAGCTTAGTTTTACAGCAGAAGAAGAGTTAGGTAAACTTCCTGAATGGTTTAAAGTACCTGAGGAAAAGAAAGGTAATTTTTAAATTTATCGTATAGTTCTTAATAAAATAAGTAAGAACATTCCAATGCACATAACAAAACGTAGCAACAAAAATATGTTACCTAAGCCGATTTTTAGCTTTGAGAACTTCAAAGATTTAATTACCATTGTATAATGCAAAAGACTACAAAAACGGGTAACATATTTTTGTACTCAACCGTTGTGTTGCATTATGATATTACTTAAAAAAGGAACTTACAAATGGATATTATCTTAATTGCTCTTGATGGTTTATCACTTCTACTCACAGTAGCGTTAATAATTACTCTCAAAAAAAATATGTTTTACACTAAAAAATATTCAAATATTATTAGCATAGATGAAGAAATTATTAAGTCTCAAAGAGAAAATTGAAAAAACAATAACTGATTTAAAGCAAAGCTATAAAGAGAAAAAAGTCATTTTTGATAAACTACTAAAACAAGTGGCAATTTATGATGAAGAAATTGAACTTGCTGAATTAGGATTTTATAAACCACATTTTGATTTTGATACATCTGAAAAATATAAAGAAGAAATGATTAGTGGTAAAACTGCAATTTACTCTACAACGGAATGGACAGTTGAAGGTAGTAAAGCAAAAGGTCGTACTATGTCAAATCGCGGGATTAGATTAACAGCAAGAGCTTTTAATAATGAATGTGACTCTGCTACATCAAATGTAGCTTGGAATAATATTGAAAGAATGGAACAAAGGATTATAAAAGCCTTTGAAGCAATAAATAAACTGAATGAATCTAATCATATTGTTATAGAATATGATTACTTAGAGTCAAAAATAAAAGAATTAAAGCTTACTCATGAATATAAAGAAAAAAAGCATGATGAAAAAGAGGAACAAGCTGAAATCAGAAGACAAATGAGAGAAGAGGCTAAACTTCAACAGGAAGTTGAAAAGGCTCAAAAAGATGAAGATAAGTATCAGAAATTATTAGACAAAGCTAAAAATGAAGCCGAAAAAGCAAGTGGTGAGGAACTAAATAAGTTACAAGAAACTATAAAAGCATTAAATTTATATTTAGAAGAAGCACATGCAAAAAATGAAAGAGCAAAATCAATGGCACAACAAACAAAATCAGGTCATGTTTATGTAATTTCAAATATAGGTTCATTTGGAGAGAATGTCTATAAGATTGGTATGACAAGAAGACTTGAGCCACTAGATAGAGTTAAAGAGCTAGGAGATGCAAGTGTCCCATTTATATTTGATGTTCATGCAATGATTTATTCAGATGATGCACCTGCACTTGAAAATTCTTTACATAAATTATTTGATTCACAAAGAGTGAATTTAGTTAATTCAAGAAAAGAATTTTTCAAGGTAACATTAGAAGAGATTGAGACACAAGCTAAAAAAACATCAGATAGTATAGAATTTATTAAAACAGCTGAAGCTAAAGATTATAATGAATCAAAAGCTATAAGAATGCAACTTCAGAATAAAGCTGATATTAAATATGAGCTACCAGAAGAGCTCTAAGAACACAACAAGTACGAGAGACTGTGAAATAACTAAATCCAAAGCAGTCGCATAAATTACAAAAATTCTAACACAAACACCTTAATATCAAGCATCTTTAAACTTCTAAAATAGTATAATATCACTAATGATAGTTCGTAATACATGGGCTTTAAGAGGTATTTATGAGTGAAAAGTATAAAGAGGGCTTAAACCGTAATCAACAACAGTTTTTTCCTCCAAGTCTTGATGAATATGTAGATGAAATTTTATATTTGAGAAAAGAAAATCATAAAAAAAATTTCAATCTCTTAAAACACTATTATACTAGCATGTACCAAGAGTATCAAAAAGAAAAAGATGAAATATCTTCTTTAAAAGAGAGAAAAAAAACTTTATCTAGAGTAAAAGATATCCAAGAGATAGATAAAAAGATCTCAAAACATATTGAAATCTTAAAAAGGTTTAAAAGAGAAATTGAAAACCTTGGAATAAAAAAAGTCAAACAAGATTATCTTAAATCACACTCTACTCTGAATCAATTTAATAATGTCTTTGAACAAGAAGATGAGAAAACAGAATATACCTTAAGTCAGGAAGAGGATAAAGAGCTTAAAACTCTTTATAAAAAAGCTGCACATATGTGTCATCCAGATATAGTCTTGAGTTCTAAAAAAGATGATGCTCAAGATATTTTTCAAGAACTAAATAAGGCTTATATAAATAAAGATTTAAAACTTATTCAAGAAATCGTACTATTCTTAGGTAATGGTGAACTTTTCAATAAAAATATTTTTCATATAGATGATGAAGATTTTGTACAAAAAACATTAAAAGAATTAACTTTAAAAAAAGAGACTATTCAAGATAGTATAGACTTTATAAAACACGAGCATGAATTTAGTTTCGCCAATTCCAACAACAAGTGCAATTTCCACCTAAATTAGCTAGCTAATCTTTTACTCATTTCACTGAAAAACACTTCATACGGAGTTTTGTATTT
>NZ_JADGFC010000022.1 GCF_016744025.1 Sulfurimonas sp. | reverse complement strand
GCTTTTTTATAATCCATTATAGAAATACCTTGGTTTCTTACCAATATACAGAAGTTTGCAAGGGTTTTCAAACCCCCATATTTTTAATTAAGTCTAAAAATTCAAAACTCACTTCGTTCAAACAGATGAATTTTCTTAACGAAATTTATTTAGTATTTTTTAGCTCTGCAGATGTTGCAACTGACGCATAAACTTGCTTGGCAAGTAGGGTGTCACTTTGGATTTTAGTCTTTTTGACCGAGTGGAGACGTTAAGAAAATGCAACTGTCTGAGGCTTTAGCCGAGTTTTGCATTTTTAGATGCAACGACCAAAAAAAGGCGTGAAGAAATCCATTTTGTGACACGATTTTTGGTTACTTTTGTAAAAAAGTGACATAATTGGCATTATAAATTAATGTTTGTAATATCCAATTCTTTTCTTATTCTGCTTCTAATCAATGCTGATAATTTATTTATATTATCTTCTACTTGTTTAATATTTTTTTTATCTAAGGCAATTGCAAAATTTTTAAATAAATCCCATTCGTCTTGCTCTCCATATGTTTGGAACATAGATCTTGATCTTAATATTTTGTCAGTTAAATCTTTATCCTTATTAAAAGGATCTTTACTAGATGCAAAAGAATTATAAATGGGTAAAAATGATTCTAGGGTTCTTAGTCTATGTTCTAACTTTTTCTTTGATATTTCATGTTCTCTATTTCGATTGTTATTATAAAACCAACCAAATATAATAACCAATACAGAGATAATCATTATCCAATCTCTTATTTCCATTTAAAACTCCTCCATCTTAAAAACTTCATAAGCCACTTCCTCATAAGGATGAGCTTCTTTTAAAACTTTTATAGCCTCTTTTATAAGCTCATCAGAACAAACCATTTCAATCTTATATTCTTGAACCTTTTCTACGATGTCAAGCTCACCTAGATGAGGATTCGCATCTCCTATAGGCTTAAACTGTCCAACTCCTAAAGTCTCAAAAGAGCAACATTCATAGTTCTCATATTTACCAACACCTATATCAAATAGAGCTTCTTTAGTTTTATCTTTAGCATCTACAGGCACGAAATAGTTTAATTTATACATACCTATGGCTTATCTAAGTAAGAAAGTAGTTCAGCATCTAGCTCTTTAGTTTTACTTGTTACTTCTTCTATACTATTAAATTCAAATCCACTTTTTGTATAGCAGATTACGCTTTCATCTCTACCTTCTAGTAAGCCATCAACTGCGTGAGTTATAAATTTGTAAGCCATTAGTCTGTCATATATACTTGGGTTTCCACCTCTTTGAATATGACCCAAAATACTCACTCTAGATTCCATTCCTAACTTATTTTCAAACCACTGAGCTATCTCAGAAGAGTCTTGTTTAATACCCTCTGAGACTATTGCTATAAAGTACTTTCTTCCATTGTTTATTTGCTCTTTAAAATCTTCTTCGTAAGATTTAAGGTCATACTCTTTTTCAGGTATTAAACACAGTTCTGAGCCAGATGTAAGATGCGATACTAATGCTAAGTATCCACAATTTCTTCCCATAGTCTCTATTACAAAAGCCCTTTTAAATGATGAAGCTGTATCTCTTATGGCATCTATAGATGTTTTTATGATGTTAAGAGCTGTGTCAACACCAAGCGAATAGTCAGTTGCATTAATGTCATTGTCTATAGTTGCAGGGATTCCACAAAATTTTATACCTGTTTCTTTATAAAAAATATCAAGTCCTCTAAATGAACCATCACCACCAAGAACTATTAGCATCTTTATCCCAAGTGCATCTAAGTTTTTTTTAGCAATATCTCTATACTCTTTTTGCATAAATCTTTTGCTTCGTGCACTCCCTATTTTTGTTCCACCGCTATTGATTATTCCAGAGACATCACAATAACTTGCTTGTTTTATTTTGTTGTCTATTAAACCTTCATATCCCTCATAAATAAAGTATGGAGTTAGATTCTTTTGAAGTGAATATTCAACGAAGTGTTTTAACGCAGGATTCATACCAGATACATCACCACCGGAGCAGAGAATAGCAATATTTTTCATAAAATTTCCAAAATTTAGTTTATATAGTTTACCATCATCTAAACTCAATTTAGATAAAATTTCATAATTTATTTTCGAGGTCCTTTAATGAAAAGAGCATTAGTAAGTGTAAGCGATAAGAATGGTGTAGTTGATTTTTGTAAATCACTTGTAAGTAACGGTTATGAGATTATCTCAACTGGTGGAACTTATAAAAAGTTAGTTGAAGCTGGTATAAAAGCTATTGAAATTGATGAAGTTACAAAGTTTCCAGAGTGTTTTGAAGGTAGAGTAAAAACTCTTAACCCTTATGTTCATGGTGGTATTTTACATCGTCGTGATAAGCAATCGCATCTAGATCAAGCAAAAGAGTTAGGTGTTGAGTCAATTGACCTAGTTTGTGTTAATCTTTATCCTTTTAAAGAGACTATTGAGAGAACTGATGACTTTGATGATATTATTGAAAATATAGATATCGGCGGACCAGCTATGGTTAGATCAGCTGCAAAGAACTTTGATTCTGTAATCATTGTAACTAATGTTGTTGATTATGATGAAGTTATAGATGCAATAGAAAATGAGAAAAATACAAAAGATTTCCGTCGTGGATTTATGATAAAAGCATATGAGCATACAGCAGCTTATGATTCAATGATTGCTAACTATATGAATGAGCGTTTCAACGGAGGTTTCGGTGAGAAACAATTTGTAGTTGGAAATAAAGTAATGAATACTCGTTATGGCGAAAATCCTCACCAAAAAGGTGCTCTGTACGAATTTGATAAGCACTATTCTGATAACTTCACAACTCTAAAAGGTGAAGCAAGTTTTAACAACTTAAATGACCTAAGCGGAGCTGTAAAAATAGCATCTGCATTTGGTGAAGATAATGCAGTGTGTATTTCTAAGCATGGTAATCCATGTGGTTTTGCAATTAAAGACAATTTACTTGATGCATATATTGAAGCACTTAAATGTGATCCTGTATCTGCATTTGGTGGTGTTGTCGCAGTTAATGGTGTTGTAAATAAAGAATTAGCAGAGAAAATGAATGAGATATTCTTAGAGGTTGTTATCGCTGGACGTATCACTCCTGAAGCTCAAGAAGTATTTGCTAAGAAGAAGCGTATCAAACTTTTTGAACAAGGTAGTGATAAGTTAATTTTAGCAAATGATAAAAAAGACTTCAAACACATCGATGGTGGATTTGTGTTCCAAGATGCTGATAAAGTTGGCGAAGATGAAGTTAAAAATGCAAAACTTGTTTCTAAAAATAAAGCTAAAGCTCAAGATATGAAAGACTTAGAAATAGCATACAAAGTAGCATCTCTTACAAAATCTAACTGTGTTGTATATGTTAAAAATTCTGCAATGGTAGCAGTTGGTATGGGTATGACTTCTCGTGTAGATGCAAGTCAATGTGCATTGAAAAAAGCTAAAGATATGGGTCTTGACGTTACTGGTGCAGCTCTTGCATCTGAAGCATTCTTTCCATTTCGTGACTCTATAGATGCAGCGGCAGCAGCTGGTGTTAAAAATGTAATCGAGCCTGGTGGTTCAATTCGTGATGAAGAAATAATAGATGCAGCTAACGAGTTTGGTATGAGCCTTTATTTCTCTGAAGTACGTCATTTCCTTCATTAGAGCTTATGTTTTTTTAAGTTCTATAGTATTACAATAGGATAAAAATAAGACAAAGGAAAGACAAATGTTCGGTTCATCAGCAAAGATAGCAGAAATAACTGCCAAATATGAAAAAAAGGTTTTAGACTTAGAGTCGCAAAACTCAGATTTAACACAAAGAATAAATGAACTTGAAGCATCAGCAAACGAGATTGTAGAAGAAGATAGTAACTCAGAAATTATAGAAATATTACTTAAAAGTTATGAAAGTGGAGTTGGTTTCTTACAAGGAACAATAGAAGATAATATTGTAGATTTAGAAGAAATCAACGAACTAAACAGAGAAACATCTACAAGAATGGAAAGTGTTGAATCTGAAACGGCTAATATAGCAAATAATATTGAAACAATACAGGTTCACTCAAATACTCTTACTGATGATGCAAATTCATTAAATGATAGTGTTAATTCTATTGCTGATATTATTAATCTAATTAAAGATATTTCTGATCAAACAAATTTACTTGCACTTAACGCAGCTATAGAAGCTGCTCGTGCAGGAGAACATGGTAGAGGTTTTGCTGTTGTTGCAGATGAAGTTAGAAAACTCGCTGAGAGAACTCAAAAAGCTACACAAGAAGTTGAAATAAACATTAATGGATTAAAGCAAAATTCTAATTCAATGATGGAAATATCTAAAGATTTTATCACTGAGTCATCTTCAGTTATAAATATTCTTGATTCTTTTAACCAAAATATTGCTGAAGTAAATAGCAATAGTATTACTATAAAAAATAAAACAAATGATGTAACAAATGAACTTCATGTTAGTAATGGTAAAATTGATCATATTTTATTAAAATTATCTGCATATGAAGGGCTGATAAACTCTTCATCTGTAACAATAAGTGATGAGAATTCTTGTAGATTTGGACAATGGTTCTCTGTTGCTTCTAGTGGTTTTCTTAAAGGCAATTCTCTAATAAATAGTATTGTTAAACATCATTCAAATGTTCATAGAGGTTTACAAGAAACTTTAGAATATGCTAAAAATGATGATCAACCTAAAGCATCAAAAAGATTAGGAGATGTAGAAATGTCTAGTGACGTAGGCTTTAAAGAACTATTATCTGCTGTAAAGAGTACGAGGGCATAATCTTCGTACTTGATTGACTTCCACTCAACCCTTATGATATAATCCCACTTAATCAATAAATCACTATATATATAAATTTTAGGAAAATATGAATGGCTAAATCGTTATACGAAACTCTTGAAGTATCAGAAAATGCTAATGAGAGCGAGATAAAAAAGGCATATAGAAAATTAGCAAGACAATATCACCCCGATGTAAACAAAGATAAAAATGCAGAAGATAAATTTAAAGAGATTAATTCTGCATATGAAATACTAAGTGATAAAGAGAAAAAACAACAATATGATATGCATGGTGATAGCATGTTTGGTGGACAAAATTTTCATGATTTTTCTCGTTCACATCAAGGTGGTGGGCAAGGTGATTTAGATGATATCTTACGTCAAATGTTCTCTGGCGGTGGCGGAGCTGGAGGCTTTGGTAGCTTTGGCGGTGGAGGAAATCCATTTGGTGGAGGTGGCTTTGGTGGACAACAGCAACAACAACCAAATCTTGACATCGAAACAAGTGTAACTATTCCATTTAGTGTTTCTATTCTTGGTGGTTCACACTCTGTATCAGTTAATGGTGAGAGATTTGACATTAAAATTCCAGCTGGCGTAAAAAATGGCGAGAAGATGCGTGTTAAAGGAAAAGGACATGCTCAATCTGGACGTGCTGGAGATCTGTTTTTAAAGATTACTGTTGCATCTAACCCTGAATATATAAGAGAAGATGATGATCTTGTTAAAATATTTGATGTTCCTCTTTATGCGGCACTTTTTGGTAATAAAATTGCTATTCAAACATTAGAAAAAGAGATTAAACTAAAAGTTCCACAAAACACTAAAAATGGACAAAGATTCCGTGTAAAAGAGATGGGTGCAATGAACCGTAAAACAAAGGTTCGTGGGAATTTATATCTAGAAGCAAATATAGTTTTACCAAAAGTTGACGACTTAGATGAAGATTTAGTTGAAGTAATGAAAGAAAAACTACCTCAAGAATAAAGGAGTTAGAATGATACACCAATATGATGAGCCTGTTTATCTAATAAGTATAGTTGCAAAAATATTAGATATTCATCCTCAGACTCTTAGACAGTATGAACGAGAAAACCTTATATGTCCATCACGTTCAAATGGTCGTATAAGACTCTATTCTCAAAGAGATATTGATAGAATAAAACTTATTCTTAGACTTACTCGCGAACTTGGGGTAAATCTTGCAGGTGTTGATATTATTTTAAGACTTAAAGAAAATGTGGATGATATGGAGACAGAGATAGCTGAGTTACGTCACGAAGTTGCTTCTGCTCAAAATACCCATTCAGTTTCTCCTGATAAAGCATTAGTTACAAAAAAATCTATTTACGAGATGATTATCTTCGAGTAGAAATTTATTCTACTCTTTTAACCTCTTAACATTTGCACCAACAGCTTCAAGCTTCTTTTCTAAAGCATCATAACCACGATCTAAATGATAAATTCTATGTACATCTGTTATCCCATCTGCAACTAATCCTGCTAAAACTAGAGCGCTTGAAGCTCTTAAGTCTGTTGCCATAACATCAGTTCCACTTAGTTGTGTTCCACCATTTATCGTAGCTACACTTCCGTTTAATGAGATGTCAGCTCCCATTCTTTGTAGTTCACTAACATGCATAAATCTATTTTCAAACAGTCTCTCTTCAATAATAGAAGTTCCAGTAGCTTGAGTAGCCAAAGCTAAAAATTGAGCTTGCATATCTGTTGGAAATCCTGGATATTCTTGTGTAACTATTTTAACAGCTTTAATCACATCTGATGGATGAATCGTAATTGTATCCTCACTAAGAGTAAAACTGCTTCCCATCTCCTCAAGTTTAGCTAATACAGAGCCAAGATGATGATAATTCACATGAGTAAGTGTTAACTCACAACGACTAATTGCTCCTGCACAAAGGTATGTACCAGCTTCGATTCGATCTGGTATAACAGAAAATTCTTGGATATCAACAAGTTTTCCATTTGTTCCATGAATAGTTAAAATTGCTGTACCGATTCCATCAATTTGAACGCCACTTGCATTAAGTATTTCACACAGTTGAACTACTTCAGGTTCTCTTGCCGCGTTTGTAAGGGTTGTATTGCCAGATGCTAGAGCTGCAGCCATTAAAATGTTTGCAGTTCCGGTTACTGTTATCTTATCAAAGATAATATCACAACCCTTTAGCCCATTTGGAGCAGTTGCTTGTATGTAACCTGATTCTATATTAATCTTCGCACCCATTTGCTCTAAAGCTTTTAAGTGAAGATCAACTGGTCTTTGTCCAATCGCACAACCACCTGGAAGAGATACTTCACAGTGACCAAATCTAGCGAGAATTGGTCCTAGTACAAGGATAGAAGCTCGCATAGTTTTTACAATATCATAGGTTGCTTTTGTCTGCGTAAGAGTAGATGTGTCAACTACAACCTTATCATCGTGGAAATCACATTGTGCACCAAGGTTTGATAAGAGCTTTAAAAGAGTATTTATATCTGCAACATGTGGCAAATTTTTAATATTTACACTATTTTTTGCAAGGATAGTCATTGCAATTAGTGGAAGGGATGCATTTTTAGCACCAGAGATTTTAATATTTCCATTTAGAGAATTAACTCTTTTTATCTGTAAGTAATCCATCATCTTCTTTTATAATTTAATAATGAATTATATCTTAAAATATTATTTATTAGGTATATAATCTTTTATAAACGATGTAAACTCATCTTTAGGTAGTGCTTTAGAGAAGTAAAACCCTTGAAGTTGGTCGCATTTCATACTCTTTAATAACTCCACATGCTCTAAAGTTTCTACTCCTTCAGCTACAGTATTAAAACCTAAAGAGTGTGCCATGGAGATAATTGTCTGTACAATTGTTTTATCTTCTTTATTTTTCATTATGTCAATAACAAATGATCTATCAATTTTTAATGTGTTTATCGGAAACTTTTTAAGATAAGATAAAGATGAATAACCTGTTCCAAAATCATCAATGGCAATAGAGACTCCAATCGCTTTTAACTCTCTGAGAGTCTTAAGAGTGTTAGTCATATTTGTTATAGAAATAGTTTCTGTAATCTCAAACTCTACCTGAGAAGGAGAGATTTGATATTTGTTTATCATAGATAAAATAAATGAAACTAATTTTGAGTCTTGAAATTGTCTCGCAGATAGATTTATCGCTATTTTAAGACCTACTAATCCAAGTTTATTCCATTCTTGAAGTTGGAATATAGATTCTTCTATGATTAAATAACCAAGTTCAATCATTAAACCAGTACTTTCAGCAATATGTATAAACTCATCTGGAAATATTAGTCCGTTAACTGGGTGATTCCATCTTACTAAAGCTTCTGCCCCAGATATAAAACCATTGTTTGCATCTATTTTTGCTTGGTAAAATACTTCGATTTCTTTCTTATTCTTTACCGCTTGAATAAGGTCTTGCTCTAGATGCAACTGTTTATCAACAAAATTCCCCATAGTATTTGAGTAAATTTTATAGTTATTTCTACCATGATTTTTTGCTTCATACATTGCAGTATCTGCATTACGTACAAGTTCTTCTACTTCAGTACCATGTTCAGGGTAAATTGAAATACCAATACTTGAAGTTACATATAGTTGGTGATTACCTATTTGATGTTTAGATTGTAGAGCTTCTTGAATCTTAGATGCAATATTGTGAACATCTTGGTCTGATTTAACCAAAGGAAGCAAAAGTACAAACTCATCTCCTCCAAGTCTTGAGAGTGTGTCTGATTCTCTAATATGTTCTTCTAATATCTTTGCTATATGAATAAGAAGTTGATCACCTACACTATGTCCAAGAGTATCATTGATAAGTTTAAAATGATCAAGGTCTAAAAACATTATCGCTATTTTAGTGTTTTCTCTTTTTGCATATTGAATAGCCTTATTCATTCTATCTCTTAAGAGGGTTCTATTTGCAAGGCCAGTTAAGGAGTCATAGTACGCTAATCTTTCAATAGTTTTTTTATTTTTGATATCGTTCGTAATATCCATACTAACTGTGGTAATTCTAACAAGTCCACCTGCTTTTTTGCGAACCTTACCTCTTGTCTGTAAAAAAATTTCTTTATTATTTTGAAGAGTTAGAGCATATTTTATATTGAACTTAGAACCATATTTGATGGCATCTTGTATAACCTTTATTACTCTGTCATAGTCATCTTTTGAGATAAAGTTTAAAAAATCATTCCATTTAATAATAGTGCCAAATTTTACTCCTAAGATGCGATAGACTTCATCACTCAGTAGTAGATTATCTGTAACTACATTGTACTCCCAGCTTCCAACCTTAGCAATTCTTTGAGCCTCTTTAAGATGAACTTTTTTTTGTAAAATAGAATCATTTAATTCTTTTGTATCGTTTATAAAATTTGTAAGTTTTTTAACCATTATATTTGCAGATTTATTAATAGTAGTAATTTCATCATCGACTTGAGTACTCAGAGTAAAGTTATTTGGCTTGTTTGGGTTGAAGTTTTCAAAATCTGATGCTAGTATAGTTAACCTATTTAGTGAATTATACAGAATAAAACCAAGTGCAATGACAGCAAGTCCAAAAATAACAACACCACCAAAAAGCCATTTATAAAAGTTACCTATGTATGTTGAATATGATTTGTTTGAATAGACTATAGTTGCTGTTGCAATTTCTTTTGACGTAACTTTGTCATAAAGAATCTTTCTTGATACTAAATGATTCTTTTTTTCTAACTCTTGTATAGAACTGTTTTCTTTGTAAAATAACATTGGTTTATCAAGGCTTATAGCATCTATCTTTATAAGTAAGACTTTATCATGCTTAAGTTGGTCCGTAGCTATTTTTTTAATTTCATTGTTATTTGCATTAATAAGATTGATAGATATATCTGGATATATTTTTTCTTCTATACATCTAATCTCTTCATTTACTAGATAAGTATAACCCTGAGAAAAGGATTCTTTTGTAATGAAAGTAATAAAAATTATGAAAATGATTGATGAGAAGAAAAGCAGAAAAAGAGTTCTAAACCTTAGTGAAGCAAAGGATATTTTCATGTTGTACAACCTAAATTTAAAAAAACGATTTTACTCTTTAATATATAAAGAAATGCTTTTTTGATATACTTTTATAATCAGTGACACTATAGGAAGTACCATGAGTTCAGCTCTTGATAGACTAAAAAACTTAACAAATAAAATATCTTCTTATGAAACAGCAAGAAAAAATAATATGAAAATATTAAAAAATTTATATACAAAAATACAAATCGATAAAAAAGTAGAAAATTTCTTAGATTTGTTTGATTTTAAAGCTATAAATCTCTCTGGAGCCTCACTTTTAAGTGATTCTCTTGGAGAAATAAAAAATGGAAAATACCTACAAGTTTTAGCTATCAGTTATGATAAGACAGCTTTGCAAAAGAGTAAAAATATTTCTTTGGCATATTTTGGAAAAGTTGAAAATGTTGATAGTGATTTAAAAGATATGGTTGTTGAGTTCATTATCAGATATAGGTTTGAGAAAAGTTTTATGACTCTTGAAAATTACTATGACATGATAGGTACTTTTTCAACAGATGAGTAAATTTTATTTTTTTCTATGGATAAGATGGTCGATTAGACTAACTCTATGTAGTACTATCTTTGCATCTATTATCTCTTTTCTTATTACTATTTCTATTTATACAAGTCAAGGTATGGCAAATTTAAGTAGCGAAGTTACAGATGCCATTATAAATGTTTTTTTATTTTGGTTTCCAGTAGTATGGAGCTTTACCCTTCTTTTAGCACTTTTTCGTGCTTTGAAATATATATTTAATGTTTGTATCTCTGGCTATATGATTAATCTGTACTCTTGTGATGGCAAAGAACTTTTACAAGATGTTGGATATGGTGATATAGTAAAAGTTTGGAGAAAATGGTTTATGCTCATTATATGGCTAGTGGGCTCTTTGATGATTCTTTCTATTGTCTTTACCTATATATTTACATCTTACAGCGGAGTATTTGAGTGGTTCAATATTTACTGGTTATTTGCCTTTTTACTAGTTAGTGGATACTTCTCTTTTATGTTTATGACTGCTAGATGCAAGAGAATTAAAGTAGTAAAATGCTGATATTTTTAGATGTAGAGACTACTGGATTAGAAGAAAAAGATATGGTCTGCTCTATTGGAATCATTGGTGTTGAAGAAAAAAATACTACAACTATATATGAACTAGTTAATGAAGGCAAAAAAATTCTATCTCAGGCTTCTAGTGTAAATCATATTACAAATGAAATGTTAATGGACAAGGTTAAGTTTAAAGAGAGTCAAGCGTATAAGTTCTTAACTTGTCATAACAACCTAGATGCCACGATTATAGGTCATAATATAAAGTTTGATTTGGCAATGCTAGAAAAGTCAGGTTTTAGTTTTAAGGGTGAAGTTATAGATACGCTTAGGGTTACTAAACATCTTGTTCCTGAGTGTGAGCAGTTTTCTTTACAGTTTTTAAGATATGAGTTAAAATTGTATAAACAAGAAAAAGATGAACTTCAGGCACATAATGCATTAAGTGACGCAACAATTGCAAAAAATCTTTACGAATATCTATTAGATTTTGGTACAAAAGAGTTACTCTCAGAGCTTAGTTTTAAAAAAGTGTTGATATCAAAGTTTGAATTTGGAAAATATTCTGGTCGATATATAGAAGAGATAAGTATGTGTGATAGAGGTTATTTAGAGTGGATGCTAGCAAATATTATAGATTTAGATGAAGATTTGCGCTATAGTATCGAATATTATTTAGGAGAACTATCATGAAGATTGCAGTTGAATGTAAGTCACCGTTATTACAAAAATCATTAGAAATATTTTTAGCTTCGCATCTAAGTTCTTTAAAACAATCAGATATTATTGTGCGCGATTTTAAAGTACTAAATGATAAAAAAACATTTTATATATCTAAAGATAGTGATTCTGACTTGTTAAAACCATTTTCCAAGTCAACTCTTATCTTGGCCTTAGAAGATAGATACTCTAATATATCTTCTCAACTAAAGTCACAAACTGATTCTTTGTCTGAAGATGGAGCTGATTTTAGCATCTTAGAAAAACGTATAGATATACTCACTCAAGAGTACAAAGAAAATATTTTAAAGGCAGTTAGAGCATTTTATGAAAAATAGTGGTAAAAGTAAATCATTAACAAAAAAAATAATATCCGGAAAATTTAAAAACAAAGTTTTAAAACTCCCATCAAAAACAACTACACGTTCGTCAAAAGTAATAGTATTAGAATCTTTTTTCAACACTATTCAGTTTGATATCATAGATGCTACATTTGTAGAGGTCTTTTCTGGAAGTGGTTCTATAGGGCTTGAAGCACTAAGCCGTGGTGCAAACAACATACTTTTTATGGAGCAAGACAGAGATGCAATAAAAGTCTTAAAACAAAATATCTCTTTAACTGACCCATCTGCATGTGAAATCTTTAGTGGAGACAGTTTTTCAAATATTAATTCTGTTATATCAAGACTGAAGAAAAATAATCAAAGTGCATACTTTTACATAGACCCACCATTTAGCATCCGAGAAGGTATGGAAGATATCTATGACAAAATGATAGCCATGATAGCATCTATCCCTCCAGAGCTTACAGAGCTAATAATCATCGAGCATATGACAGGCTTAGAAATACCTGAGACTATAGGTGCCTTCAAGATAAAAAAATCTAAAAAGTTTGGGAATACTTCGCTGACTTATCTAATATAAAATGTTACCTCTTGTTACTATTTAATATTATAAAATAAACATGCTTCTCTTAATACACTAAATAAAACAAAAATATACTACTCATGATTATTACAAAAAGGAAATAATCATGAGTAGTATAAAAAAAGTAATTTTAGGTCTGTTTTTACTTCTTTTCATAACTGGATGTATGAAAGTTATAGAGATAGAAGGTAACAAAGAGATAAGCATCAACGAATCTCACACCTACAAAGCTATCATAGTATCTACAAAGTTTAGTGATATGGATAGCTACAAATGGAAAGTAGTATCTGATAACAAAGACTACACACTTACAGGAGAAACTACTTCAGAAGTCACTTTCAATGCATCTAGTGCTGGAACATACACTCTAAAAGTCATAGCTAAGAAAAGCAAAAAACCTTTTAAAGCTACGATAGAGATAAATGTCACAGAACCAGAAATTATAAATGGACATGTACTCCCTCCTGAACCAGACACATTAGTCAATAATTCTACACTACTTGGCATAGACACCAACAATAATGGTGTTAGAGATGATGTGGAGAGAAAGATATATTTTCAGTATAAAAGACCTATAGAACAGGCTTTTATGATGCAGTATGCCGTTCGTTATCCAAAAGTTTTAGAAGATCCTGTAGGAGCAGCAGCATCTGAAGAATTACAAAAAGAGATGTGGAATCAATATTCATGTGAAGGTTACTTAGATGAACAAAATGGAATTGTAATGCCAAATAATATTGTTGATTTTATGGAAGTAGCTTATTTTAATACTAAAGAGCGAATGCGTGCATACCTTGAATTCAATCAGGCTATGAGTGGTGGATCATATAGTATGCCAATCCATGATGAAGACCTTAAAGTAGAAAATTGTAATTTCAATATTGATGAGTTATTGGAGATGGAGAAATGAGAACTTTAATAACATTGCTTTTTATAGCTCTATTTTCATCTCAGCTTCTTGCTGAAAATATTGATGAGTGTAAAACAGATATATATTTTGCTAATGGTGTAGGAGCAGTTTCTCATGAAGCTTCATTTCGTCAAGGAAGAACTCAACTTAAAGCTTATGTAAAAGCTAATTCCAATGTAAAAATTTATATAGGTAAATACGACCTAGCATTTAATACGGGGCATAGAGTAGCAATAGACTTTTTTGAAGCATGGCTACAATATACTGATGAAAATATAGGAGCTGAATTTGGATGGAAAGCTTTTACAGTAGCTATCGGTAGAGCAACAGGTATAGGTGGAGGTGCTATCAAGCTTAGTGAAGAAATCGTACGAACATATGAAGCCAATGATATAAACAAACAAGTTAAAGCATATGAAGATAGTATTAAAATAGGACACGGTGTCCTTGTATTAGCTCACTCACAAGGTAACTTTTTTACAAACAAAGCATATAACTCTGATGGAGGCATAGCCCCTTGGATGCGAGACTACTTTAAAACAGTTGGTTTAGCTTCACCGTCAGATGTGAAAATACCTCATAGTTCTTACTTAACATATGATAATGACCCAATCTCTGTACTTAATGGTGCAGGGGAGATAGTAAGAAATCCTATGCGTTATTATGTATGGTTGCCTGGTCCAAATGCTATAGTTGATTCAACATCTACAATACCTTGTGCTCCTATTACTATAGCTGATTGTACAACGCCAATGTGTAATGCAGAAGAATGGTATTCAGAAGATAGTAGTTTAAGTGATTTTCATGCGTTTGATTACTATATGCAAACATCAGCCACACAAACAGATATTTATAAATCTTTAACTGAATGGATAGAGTTTCACAATAGTATTTATACTGCTTCACAATGGGAAACAGACCAAGAACTAAATAAAGAGTACAAGATAACTGTAAAGCATATATTTGATTCTAGTGTAGTTATGAGTGAAGAAGTCTACCCCCTTCGAAGCGTCTAAAAAACTTTACTATGTGCAATGAGTTGTATCAGAAGATATATCAGGGTATGTAAAAGCTAGTTGTGGTGGTACTAAGATTTTAGATGCTGATATTGATACTTGGGATAATAAAAAAGATAATGAAGTTTATTATTTGGAAGGGACAAAGGAAGTAATAAATTGCTGTCCTAATTCTTTAACTCTAACTTATGAAAGTTTAAACCAAGACTATAACCGTTTCACTTTATACAAAAACGATATTATATTATTTCAGATTACTTTGAATGAACGTATGGGTACTTATTGTGTTCATGAGGGTTATGGTTTTTTTATTGGTTCATATTTTAGTGGTATTAATCAAATCTCTTTGTCTGATTATGGTAATCCTATACTTCCTCCCGCTTATAGGTTTATAAAATCTATTGACTCACATAAATTTAGTTTAGGTGTCCCACAAATTCCAAATAATGCAAATTATGGTACATCTGTTTTATTTTCTTTTTTTGTAAAAAGTATTCATAGTGTCTCCGGTCGCCAGATATCATTTGTCAAAACAAAAAAACATAATTTTTATGGAAACCCCAATCCATATTATAGCATTTATGTAAATAAGGAGTTTGATTTTGCCAGCATTTTCTAGTTCCACCTTTTCAAGGTGGAATATCTACAGTAGAAAACTAACATGGAATAGGAATTGCTGAGTAATAGTTAGTTAAAGGACTAGCTATGAAAACAATTATTTTACTCTTACTTACTCTTACTTCTATTTACGCTACTAAAATCAATGATGTTGCTAACATTGTCGGTGTTCGTGAGAATCAGATTATTGGTTATTCACTTGTGGTTGGTCTTAATAAAACTGGTGATGGAACTACTTCAAAATTTACACTTCAATCAATCTCTAACATGTTAAAAGCCATGAATATAGATATGAACCCAATAGATATCAAATCAAAAAATGTTGCAGCTGTTGTTGTAACTGCAAACCTTCAAGCATTTGCTAGACAGGGTGATAAGTTTGATATTACGGTTTCATCTATTGGAGATGCTAAATCGCTTGAGGGTGGAACACTTCTTATGACTCCTTTAAAAGGGGTAGATGGTAAAATTTATGCACTTGCACAAGGTGCTATCAGTATCGGTGGGAAAAACTCTAGAGGTGCTGGAAGCGAGTCTCATCCAACTGTTGGTATTGTATTTGAAGGTGGTTTTGTAGAGCGCGAAATAAATATTGATCTTTATAATCAAGAATTCGCGACACTATCACTAAAAGAGTCAAATTTTAAAAATAGTGTTTCTATCCAAAAAGCAATAAACAATTTTTATAGTACACAAGTTGCTATTGCTATGGATCCAAGAACTATTCGTCTTAAAAAACCTAAAAATAAAAGTATGATAGAGTTTTTAGCAGAAGTTCAAGATATAGATATGGAATATAGACCAAAAGATAAAATTATTATAAATGAGAGAACGGGAACTATAATTGCTGGTGTAAATATAGAGGTTAAACCAATAGTTTTGACTCACGGAGACATAACTATAAAAATCCTTGAACAAGATACTCCTTCTCAACCTGAAGGTGCTATGACTGTAGACAAAGATTTAGTAATTGGATTAAGTCAAAATGAGCTTTATACTACAAAGGGAACTACAACTGTGGCTAATATAGTTCGTTCTCTTCAAAAACTTGGAGCAACTCCAAAAGATATTATTTCTATATTGGAAGCTATGAAAAGTGCTGGTAGTATTTCTGCTGAGCTAAAAGTTATCTAAGAAAGAGGAGAGATTATGTACGGTATGAACTCTATAAATATGAAAGCTCAAATGATGGCACAAAATCAAATTGTTCCAAAAATTGATGTAAATTCAGATGAAGCTAAACTTAGAGAACAAACAGATGCTTTTGAATCTGTAATCCTTAAGATGCTAATGGATAATGCTATGAAAGAAGAGAAGAATCTTTTTTCAGAGCAGAATGATCCTGGTGATAAAATATATAAATCAATGTATAGAGAAGAGCTTGCAAAAGCCAGTGCAGGGGGTTTTGGATTTTCTCAAATGCTTTTTGATTTTTTAAGTCGAAAAAATTGAAGTTTTTTTTTTATTTGTCGATATAGCTGTATGTAAAAAGTCTATATAGATAATTAAGGATAAATTATGATTTCGCAAGTTAATAGTTCTTCGGTTCGTAGTGCTTATGCTAGCAACTTTGGAGAGTCCAAAGAAGCAAACAAAGCCTCAACAAATATAACAAAACAAGGTGATACAAGCAAGGTCGAGCAGATAAAAGAAGCTCTTGAATCCGGCGAGTATAAAATTAACCTAGAAGCTCTTTCTCAGAAGATAGCAGACGAGTTGCTATAGGTTTAAACACAAGACAGGGGTTAAAGATGTTGTCTCATCATTTACAAGGTGCCTTAATAGATTTAAGGGATTTAATAAAAATTACTGAGTCTGATATAGCAGATATTAAAGAAGCTAAAAATGATCCACAATTTGATAGATTATCGTTAAAAGAAGAAAAACTTAAAAGCTTCGAGCAAAAAAAAGCCATGATTGATCATGAAATATCATCTTTAATGACTAGAAATCCTGATATGGACTTACCAGGACTTATAAACCCTGAACAACATTTACAACTAGATGAATTAAAAGTTGAACTAAATAATCTCAGGGATGTAAATAAACACTATGCAAGACTTGTATTAATAGTAAGTAATTTATATAACACTTTCTTAGAAAGAGTTGTTCCAACTGAGATGCAAGGATATAATAGAGTAGCATCTAAAAATCCTTCGATACTGGAAATTAGAGTCTAGTATGTCTTCTATATTCAATGCTCTTCATATAGGCTATTCTGGTCTTAACGGAGCTCAAACTGGTATTAATACAACGTCTCATAATCTTTCAAATGCTGAAACGGATGGTTATTCTAGACAAAGAGTTATTCATCAAACTGCAACACCATTAGCATCTGCCCCTGGTAACGTTGGTAATGGTACTGAAGTTAAAGATATTCAAAGAATATTTGACAATTTTGTTTATGATAGATATACAAGTATTTCTTCAGATAAAGAATATAGTGATTTTGAGAAAAAAACTTTATCAGAACTTTCAACATATTTTCCAGAGATAGATGGCGTTGGTATAAAAGCCGATTTAACCAAATACTATGATGCGTGGGAAACATTCGCAGATAATCCTGACAATGATGCTATTAAATTATCATTAGCAACACAAACCAAAACTTTATCTGATCATATAACATATACTCAAGAACATGTAACAAGCTTGCAAAGTCAATTAAATGATCAACTTGCAGTAAATATAGATGAAGTAAATTCCATCGCCTCCCAGATAGCAGATGTTAATAAAGCTATTGATATAGCAGAAGCTGGCGGAGGATACACAGCAAATGATTTAAGAGATAAAAGAAATCTCTTAGAAAGAAGTATATCAAGATTAATAGGTGCAGAGATTAATTCTGATCAAATGGAATCTAATATACAGATTGATAGTTCTTCAAATACTAAAACAGGAAGTTACAGTGCTAATATCAATGGCTTTAATATTGTAGATGGACACTCTGTTCATCCTATCCATATATCTAATGAAAATAATAAAAATGGATTTTATGATCTTACATTTGAGAGACAAGATGGTACTTTTATACCTATGGCTGAAAAAATTACGGGTGGTTCAATTGGATCTATCCTTAATTTACGTGGAGCAAGTATTGACACTACCAGTGGAATGCCAACAAATGGTGTTCTCCAAAAAGTTATAACACAGTTTGACGCATTTGCAGAAGGTTTAATAGAATCTACAAATAATCTTTATGCAAGTAGTGCAACAACAAATATGGAATCAAATATTATTGATCTTGATCCTTCAGATTCTCTTGTAAGTTCTAATTTAAATGTTCAAAATGGATCATTTGAAATGATTGTCTATGATATAGATGGAAATATTGCGGCTAAAAGAGATATAGTCATAGATGCAGCTACTGTAATGACAGGTCTTCCTGGTTCGAACTCTATTCAGGGCCAATTTGAAGCACAACTTGATGATAATGAAGATGGAAATGCTAATAATGACTTGGATGATTTTATAAAATTTAATTGGGCTACCTATGCTAGTGGAGATAATGGATTGGAATTATCATTAGATGCACTGGCCGAATCACAAGGTTATACTTTTTCTATGGCTGATACTTTTGAAGATTCATCATATGCTTCAGGAAGTAATTTCGCTGGTGCTCTTGGAATGAGTAGATACTTTGATGGAAATAACGCCAGTAACATACAACTAAATAATTTACTAAATACTAACCCTACTCTAATGGCAGCAGGTGCAACACCATTGGCAGGAGATAATACTATTGCTTTAAATATGGTTCAAGACCAGTTTGAAAAAGTTGATTTTCATGTTGGAAATGATGATGTAAATTCTACTAAGTATGCTATGTTTGATCTTATAACTACTAATGTTGGTATTCAAACAAATGCGGCGGTACTTAAAAATGAAACTATATCAACCCAGTTTAATGCTACAGAATTAGAATATAACTCAGTATCAAAAGTAAGTATAGATGAAGAGATGACAAACTTGATTAAATATCAAACATCATATGGTGCTGCTGCAAAAGTTATAACTACAATTGATCAGATGATGCAGACTCTTCTTGGAATAAAACAGTAACGCAGATGCCAAAATTTAGCATTTTTATTTTACTTTTTGTTTTTATATTTTCTTTTTTAGGTTCTTTTATTTATAGTATAGACGCTACTACATTGGATAGCTCTTCTATCCTTTTACCTCCGTCAGTAGATCATTTTCTTGGAACCGATAGATTGGGTAGAGATATTCTTGCTAGACTTATGGAAGGTGGTAAAGTGTCATTAACAATTGGTGCAGTAAGTGCTTTTATCGCTTCAATAATAGGCTTAATGTTTGGAGCTACTGCTGGTTATTTTCGAGGGAATGTCGATAAAGGTCTTATGGTGATAATTGATTTATTTTTAACTTTTCCAACTTTTTTTCTTTTATTAACCCTTATAAGTTATGTCAATGCTTCTGTATGGATTCTAATTGTTATTATATCTATTACTGGGTGGATGACCACAGCAAGACTTGTTCGTTCAGAGAGTTTCAAAGTAACTTCACAGCCATTTATAAAAATCTTAAATATTGCAAATGTGAGTAAAACAAAAATACTCTTTAAATATTATGCTCCAATTCTTGCACCAATTTATTTCGTTAGCTTTACATTTGGTGTTGGTGGAGCAATTTTAGCAGAATCTGCACTTAGCTTTTTAGGATTAGGAATCGTTGCACCTCAAATGAGTTGGGGTACTATTCTAAGTGAAGGTAAAAGTGTAGTAGAAATTGCTTCATGGGCGAGTTTCTCACCAGGACTTATGATATTTTTAGTTACATTTTCACTTATTAACATTTCAAACTATTTACAGCAATTAACAAATCAAAAACAGATTCAAAACTAAAGGTTACTAGATGCAAGAGAAGAAAATAGGTTACTTTTTTATTGTATTAGCAAGTGTTATTATTGTTTTAGCTGGTGTTAAGAGTGCTACATCTATAGTAATTCCCTTTTTACTTGCACTATTCATAGCAATTATACTTTCTCCATCATATAACTACTTCAATAAAAAAGGTATACCAAATGGTCTATCTTTAACATTTGTAATAACTCTGTTTATAATATTTTTAATGTTTGTTGCAAAACTAATTGGAACATCAGCTCAAGAATTTAGCTCAAATATAGGTTTTTATGAAGAGCAATTATCAGGAAGTCTACATAAATTAACTCAGTTGGCAATAAGTCTTGGAGTAGAACTCCCTGAAAAAGAGATAACTAGTATAATAAATCCTAAGCAAATTATGCAGTTGTCTCGTGGAATAGTTCAAGGTATCGGCTCAATGTTCACTGATGGATTTGTAATACTTCTGAGCGTAATATTTATGCTTTTAGAATCAAAACACTTTACAAGTAAGATAAGATATGCAACAAAAGATAATAGTGTAATAAATAATATAGAAGAGATACTTAGTAAAATAAAAAGATATATGGTTTTAAAAGCTTTAATATCTCTTTTTACTGGTTTTATAATTTGGATAGCTTTACTAAGTATAGGAACTGACTATGCTTTTCTTTGGGCTGTTTTAGCTTTTATGTTAAACTTTATTCCAAATATAGGATCTATTATTGCAGCGGTTCCTGCTGTACTAATAACACTAATTCAATTAGGCTCAATCAGTGCCTTAATCGTTAGTGGTGTATATGTTGGAGTAAACGTAATTATAGGTTCTGTTATAGAGCCAAAAATTATGGGAAAAGGACTTGGGCTCTCAACATTAGTTGTTTTTTTATCATTGCTTTTTTGGGGATGGTTACTTGGAATAGTAGGAATGTTACTCTCTATACCTCTGACTATGATAGCTAAAATAGTTCTAGATGAAGATAAAAATACAAGATGGATAGCAGTTTTATTAGGTTCTGGTGAGAACTTGCAAGAAGAGAAGTAAGTAAAATAAAAGAGCAATATAGATATACTCTATATATAAAATTCTTCAAGGTTTATGATGTCAAATAATAATATAAAAATTCGAAAATGTCTATTTCCAGCAGCTGGTTATGGTACAAGATTTTTACCTGCAACTAAAGCAATTCCAAAAGAGATGCTACCAGTATTAACTAAACCATTACTTCAATATGGGGTAGAAGAAGCAATAAGTGCTAACATAGAAACTATGGCTATTGTTACGGGTAGAGGTAAAAGAGCAATTGAAGATCATTTTGATATATCTTATGAGTTAGAACATCAGATTAAAGATACATCCAAAGAACATTACCTTACAGAGATAAGAAATGTAATAAATAATTGTACTTTTTCATATACTAGACAGATTGAAATGAAAGGTTTAGGACATGCAATAGCTTGTGGTGAAACACTTATTGGACAAGAACCTTTTGCCGTAATACTAGCAGATGACTTATGTGATAATGATTCTGATTCAGTGCTTTCTCAAATGATTAAACTATATGAAAAATATCAATGCAGCATAGTTGCAGTTGAGGAAATTCCAGCAGAGGACTCTAATAAGTATGGAGTAATTGCAGGTGATGTTATTGAAGATAATGTTATTCGAGTAAATGATATGGTAGAAAAACCTGAACCTCAAGATGCACCTTCGAACTTAGCAATAATAGGTAGATATATACTTACTCCAGATATTTTTGACATAATAAAAGATACTAAAGCTGGCAGAGGCGGAGAGATACAGATTACAGATGCATTATTAACACAGGCCAAAAAAGGTGGTGTTATTGCGTATAAATTCAAAGGTAAAAGATTTGATTGTGGTAGTGTAGATGGTTTTGTACAAGCAACAAACTATTTTTACAATAAGCAAAAATAACGGATTAAATTATGATTTTAATGATAGACAACTATGATAGCTTCACTTACAATATCGTTCAGTATTGTAAAGAATTAGGAGCAGATTTAAAAATAATAAGAAATGATGAAATGAGTGTTTTAGAGATTGAAAAATTAAATCCTGAAAAAATCATTATATCTCCTGGGCCTGCATCTCCTAATGAAGCTGGAATAACACTTGAAACTATAGAATATTTTCAAGATAAATTACCAATTTTAGGAATTTGTTTAGGTCATCAAAGTATTGCTCAAGTATTTGGATCAGATGTTGTCCGTGCTAAAAATATGATGCATGGCAAAACATCTATAATGAAAAGAGAAAAAGAATGTGCAATTTTTAAAGATATTCCACAAGAATTTATAGCAACAAGATATCATTCACTTATAGTAGATAAAGAATCTCTTCCAAAAATAGTGGAGCCAACAGCATTCAGCACAGATGATGATGAAATTATGGCAATAAAGATAAAAGACAGAGATATTTATGGTGTTCAATTTCATCCTGAATCAATAATGAGTGAACATGGACACAAAATAATTGGGAATTTTCTAAAATTATGAGTTATAGATTCATCTTATTCTTAATCTTAGGAATAGATGCTTCTATCCTTCTATTTCAAACATCTTCACTATCAATCTCTCATGCTGAAGCAATGATTCTGTATGGAGATATCTCTTTTTTACAACTAATAATAAAAACTTCAATATATTTTTTAGGCTCTAATGATTTTGCATTAAGACTGCCAATGATTATTTTTCATCTTTTGAGTGCCTTATTAATATATAAAATATCTAAAAATTATCTACCTAATAGAAAAAATAGATTATGGCTTCTACTTGTATTTGTTCTACTTCCTGGAGTTATAAGTTCTGCAATAATAGTAGAGAGCGCAGGCATGTTGATATTTGCTCTTTTGTTCTTTGTTTATGCATATGAAAACTTTGCTAGAAAATATATATATTTTCTTCTTGGCATCTATGTACTTATTGGAGGAGAATTTGTATATTTATTTTTAGCGCTATCTATATTTTCAATCTATTCCAAGCAAAGAACTTTTTTTATATTTAATATGTTTGCTTTTTTTATATCATTATTAGTATACGGGGTAGATACTAAGGGAATTCCTCAAGGACACTTCTTAGATTCTATAGCAGTATATACTGCTATATTTACTCCTATTATATTTATCTATCTCTTTTATATATTATATAGAAGGTACTTAACTAAGCAAATCGATATATTATGGTTTATTGCGTCTGTGGCATTTGTATTTTCTTTACTTTTATCTTTTAGACAAAAAATAGAATTAGAACATTTTGCTCCATATCTTATCTTAGCTCTTCCCTTAGCCGCACAAACTTTTTATCATTCATATAGAGTTAGATTAAAAATGTTTAGAACAAGATATAGAATTATATTTACTGTATCTCTTATATTGCTAATTCTAAATTCTTTAGTTGTGTTTTTCAATAAAGAACTATATATATTTATACAAAAGCCACAAAATCACTTCGCTTATAATATGCATGTTGCAAAAGAATTGGCATCTGAGTTAAAGAGCAGAGGTATAGAATGTGTGGATACAGATTCGAAAATGTCAAAGAGATTAAAATTTTATGGTGTAACTTATTGTAGCACTGATGTGTTGATTGAAATAAATCAGACAGAAAGAATTAATAATAATGTAACTATTAGTTACGAAAATAGGCCCGTATATAAAGGAATGTTACTAAAGTAAACACTAGCAATGAATCTTTAGTCTAAAATCCTTATAAATCAGATTGATTTAGTGGAATGTGATAAAATTTCTATAAATAATAGATAGGAGTTTTACATGGCACAAAAAGCAATCAGAGAATATGATGCAAAGTCAATTTTAGCAAAACATTGGAATGAATATTTTCCAGATTTTACTTATGCTTATGAAACTGTGATGGTTCAAAATGGATCAGAGTTGAAAAAAGCGACAAAGGGTAAAACTTGGATTAAAGACAAAGCCCTAGTTGCTAAACCAGATATGTTGTTTGGCAAAAGAGGTAAGAACGATTTAGTTCTTTTTAAAGACGTTAAGCCAGGTGATGTTTCTTTATCTAAAGCTATATCTTGGATTGATGAAAAATCATCAAACGAACAATCAGTGTTTTTTTCATTTGATGGTGATACTCCTACTGGTGAAGCAAAAGTTGATATGTTAACTCACTTTGTTGTTGAACCATTTACTCCACACAAACAAGAAGAAGAATATTATATTTCTGCAACAGTAATCGGTGATAATGATGTTTTATACATGTCTGCTGAAGGAGGAATGGAAGTTGAAGAAGCTTGGGATGAAAAAGTTACTGAACTTACTTTTTTAATTACAGACTCAGAAGAAGAAATATCTAAAAAAATTAAAGCTAATATTCCTAAAGATATTGTAAAAGCTAATAAAGTCGCATATGCAGAATTTGCAATAGGTTTTTTTAGAGCATATAGAGAATTAAACTTCTCATATCTTGAAATAAATCCTTTTATAATGCAAGGTAAAAAAATTGAACTTCTTGATATGGTTGCCAAACTTGATGATACTGCTGGTTTCATGATGGTAGAAGAGTGGGGTGATATTGAATATCCTACTGCATTTGGTATGGAAGCAAAGTCTCCAGAAGTTATTGCTATTGAAGAAGCAGATGCAAAGACAGGAGCTTCTTTAAAACTCACCTTACTTAAACCAGAAGCTAGAATCTGGACTATGGTTGCAGGTGGAGGAGCCTCCGTTGTTTATGCTGATACTATCGCTGACTTAGCTGGAATTGAAGATTTAGCTAATTATGGTGAGTATTCCGGTGGACCAACTACTGGTGAGACTAAATTCTATGCTGAGATTCTATTAGATCTTATGACTAGAAAAAAAGATGCAATGGGTCGTGAAAAAATCATGATTATTGGTGGTGCAATAGCCAATTTTACAGATGTTGCTAAAACATTTACAGGTATTATTCAAGCTTTTGAAAATTATGCTGAAAAAATGTTAGAAGTTGGTATTAAGATATATGTACGTCGCGGGGGACCAAATTATGAAAAAGGTCTTAGAGATATTAAAGAGGCTGCAGATAGACTTGGCCTTTATATTGAAGTTTATGGACCACAAACACATGTTACAGACATAGTGCGTATGGCATTAGCGAAGTAAGGAGAAAAAGATGGCACAATTATTTACTAGAGATACACAAGCAATTTTTTGGAATAACAATAAAACTGCAATTCAAAGAATGTTAGATTATGACTACACAATTAAAAGAGAGAAGCCCTCAGTAGTAGCAATCGTTGCACCAACAAGTGGCAATAAATTTGATAAATTTTTCTATGGTCCAGATGAAGTTATGATTCCACTTTTTAAGACTACTTCAGATGCAAAAGCTGCTCAGCCTCAAGCTGATGTACTTTTAAACTTTGCATCTTTTAGGACAGCTTATGATGTAACTATGGAAGCTTTAAATATTGGAGGTTTTAGCTCAATTATGATTACTGCTGAAGGAATTCCTGAAAGACTAGCTCGTGGTATGAATGAATATGCAAGAAGTAAAAATGTTACAGTAATAGGACCTGCGACTGTTGGAGCTATTGCTCCTGGCGCATTTAAGATTGCAAATATTGGAGGAACAATTGAAAATATAGTTCAATCTAAACTTCATCGGGCAGGTTCGTGTGGACTTGTAACACGCTCCGGAGGTTTATTTAACGAAATTTCCAATATTATATCTATTAATGCAGATGGTATTGCAGAAGGTGTTGCTATTGGTGGAGATAGATTTGTTGGCTCTGTTTTTATTGATAATTTATTAAGAATGCAAGCTAACCATGAAGTCAAATATATGCTACTTTTAGGTGAAGTTGGTGGTACTGAAGAGTATAAAGTAATAGAAGCGATTAAAGATGGCAAACTTACTAAACCAATAATTGCTTGGTGTATCGGTACAATTGCAAAGCATTATGACTCTGGTGTTCAATTTGGTCATGCTGGCGCATCGGCAAATGATGATAAAGAAACTGCAGAGTCTAAAAATGATGCAATGAGACTAGCTGGTATTCATGTTCCAGGATCTTTTAATGATTTGCCGGAGATAATTTCAGCTGTTTATCATGACTTACATGCACAAGGAAAAATTGAAGATACTAAAGAACCTTCTCTTAATCTTGTTCCAAAGTCAAGAAGAAGTAAAGAGTTTATCTGTACTATTTCTGATGAAAGAGGTGAAGAAGCTCACTATTGCGGATACCCAATATCTTCTGTTGCAACTCCAGATACTGGATTTACAATTGGTGATGTGATGAGTATTTTATGGTTTAAAAAAAGATATCCAAGATGGGCTGTTGATTTTTTGGAAACTGTACTTAAAACTGTTGCAGATCATGGTCCGGCAGTATCAGGTGCTCATAATGCAAAAGTTACAGCAAGAGCTGGCAAAGATGTTATAAGTTCACTTATAGCAGGTCTTCTTACTATTGGCCCAAGGTTTGGTGGTGCGATTGATGGAGCTGCTAAATATTTCAAATATGCGAACGATAAGAACTTATCTCCAAAGGAATTCTTAGCTTATATGAAAAAAGAAGGTATTCCAATTCCAGGAATTGGACATAGAATTAAGTCACTTAAAAATCCAGATTTACGTGTTGAAAGTCTTAAAAAATTTGCAAAAGAGTATTTTCCAAGTACTCCATTACTTGATTATGCATTAACTGTAGAGCAATTAATAACATCTAAAAAAGAAAACTTAATTCTTAATGTTGATGGTACAATTGGTATTTTAATGATTGATATGTGGAGATCATTATCTTATAAAGACGAAGAAATTGATGTGTTCATTGATGCTGGTGCATTAAACGCATTCTTTATTCTTGGTAGATCAATAGGATTTATCGGTCATATTCTAGATGAAAAAAGACTTGCAATGCCAATGTACAGACATTCAATGGATGATATTTTGTATGATGTGCAAAAAGCAGAAGAGCTTTAATAGATAACTTTTTCCAAGGAATTATTATTCCTTGGATTCCTTTTTTCCTTCTTCTCAATAATTTTTAAATTTTATGATATTTTGCTATACTCAATTGCAACTATAATATTTAGAGGTATTTTATGAAAAAAGCTTTTACTATGCTAGAACTGGTTTTCGTATTAGTTATAATAGGTATATTAGCAGCAGTAATGCTACCTCAGATGCAATCAACAAAATTAAGAGAAGCAGCAATCCAAGTTGTGTCACATATAAGATATACGCAGCATTTAGCTATGGTTGATGATAAGTTTGATTCCACTGATGCTAGTTGGTATAAATTGAGATGGCAGATTGTATTTAGTGATTCAGCTTACTCTGAAGACGAAGTTGCATATAGTGTATATACTGATAAATCAAAGACAGGTAGTCCAAATTCAACTTTAGATGAAGTGGCAATAAACCCGATTGATAAAAACAAGTTACTAAGCGGTGGACATTCTGGTACAATTTATACAAGTAATACTAAAGCAACTAAAACAATGAATTTAGGATTGACATATAATATTTCTGATTATGATCTTGATGGAGGATGTAGTGGTGCTAGGATTACATTTGATCATTTAGGAAGACCAATAAATGGAACAATACATAATGATAGTCAAGCATATGAGAATAACAGTTTAATTGAAACTACGTGTAATATAATACTTACAAGTCCAGAAGGCAGTGTGACAATCGCTATAGAACCAGAAACAGGTTATGCTCACATATTAGATTCATAAAAAAATAGGAGGTTTTAAAAACTTCCCTTCCACTTAAGAAACTTCAAAGCATTAACCCCCTATAATTCCCATCCACAAACAAAGAGACCTTGTCAAAAAGGACTAGAGAGACTTCGAGTTGAAGCTTTTGA
>NZ_JADGFC010000166.1 GCF_016744025.1 Sulfurimonas sp. | reverse complement strand
CATTAGTACTCTTCACAGTCTTACTAGAAAATAAGACATACACAAGAGTTTTTTTACTTAATAGTAATCTCAACTCTTCTATTTTCTTTCTTTGCAACATTATCAGCTGTTTTCACTAAAGGGTTTGCTTCCCCATAGTAAAAGATTGAAATCAGCTTTTCATCAATACCTGCTTTTTTTAATATTTTACTAACATTTTTTACTCGTCTCATAGAAAGAATCTCATTGTATGCATCATTACCTGCTGAGTCTGAGTAACCAATAACATCTATTTGTAAAACAGAATCTGACTTTATATCTTTGATGACTTTTTTCAAGATGCTAGTAGACTTAGCTGTTAACTTAGAAGAGTCAAAGTTGAAGTACAGACGATAGTTCTTTATCGTTCTCGGCATCGACTCTAAGAGTGAACTATACTTAGACTCAACACTCTCTTTTGAGAGAGTCTCTTGTTTATCAAGACTTCCTGTGTCTACTCTTTGCCACGCTTTGTCTAGTACAACTTCTTTACCATCTTGAGTAACAGTTATACTACCAACTTTACCATCTTCTTGAGGTAAAAGTATAAACTCTACCTTATCGGCACATGCACTAAAAAGTAGCATTACGATTGCTAGGTTGATTATAGTAAATGCTTTCATTTTAATACACTCCTGAGTTTACATTGATAATAAAGTGCGTTCCACGTATGCCCATAGTCGCAGTTTTTACTTTAACTTTAAATGCACTTGGGTTAACCTTGGAAATCAGTCCAGTTATACACTCCATGCTTCCCTTTGAAAGGTTAGTCACAAAACCTTCTTTATTTTCTGCTGGTTCAAATAGGTACTGCTCGATTTCGAGTTTACTATTTGGTCCAACAGATATACGAGTGTTGTCTTTAAAGATAAGACCTACTGAACTTTTCGACTCAGTGATAATAATATCTTTTTCTTGTAACTGTGTACCAACTACTATGTTTATCTCTTTACTTTGACGGACTATATGGCTTTGACCTTTTGCTTTTTTGACTAAAGCAACTTCGTTGGCAAAAGTAAGAGAGACAATGCCTAGAAGGATGAGAGAGTAGAAACTTTTCATAATTTAACCTTATGTGAGTATTAAAAAAATATACAATCAAGTTTACCATAATATCTTTGTAGACATATAAAGGTATAAGTTAAGTAATAAACAAAAACTAAAACTAAAATAGGAAGTGTATGATGAATTTTCAAAATGAAGTATTACCACAAGATGCAGTAAAAGTTGGACAAACACCAAATATGACACAAGAGACAGCTATAAAAGGAATCCTAAAAAACCACCTTGCACCAAAAGGTAAGATAGGTTTAGTCGTAGTGGAAGAGGGCTCTTTGCAGTATGTATGGGAAGATGACAAGGACAATGTTCTAGATGCAGACAAAGACCATCATATAGTAATAGAAGCGGAGAGATATCACCATGTAGTAATAACTGGACCAGTAGTCTTTCGTGTAGAGTTTTACAAAGTACTAGCGTCAGGTGAAGAGCATAAAGAGGGTGATAGACCTGGTGAAGCTTTTTGTTCTTCTTGTGGTTAAGAACGACGTTTAGTTGTTTTTTATAAATGTATAAGCAAAAACAATGAAAGTAATAATGCAAAACAAAAAAATAGAGTGATGGTATATAGTAAAGTGAGATATCTGGTTTACGTAGAAAATAAGATATATAAACACTACAGTAGTGAATAAGATTTTAAGCGTATGTGACACAGTTTCTTCCTTTTGCTTTTGAAGTATAAAGAGCTTTATCAGCAGCATCTATTAACTCTGTGATACTTAACTCATCTACTAAGCTACTTACTCCAAAACTAGCGCTTATATGCTCTACAACACAAAACCTATGCTCGTATATGATGGCACGTAATTTCTGAGCTAGAGCAGTTGCTTTGGCTATGTTAGTATGTGGTAGAACTATGAGAAACTCTTCTCCTCCCCATCTTCCTAGATGGTCGCCTTTTCTTATGGAGTTTTTTAGAAGTTGTGCAAACTCTACGAGAACAGCATCTCCTAAAATATGTCCATATGTATCGTTAACAGATTTAAAAAAAACTATGTCTATAAGCAAGATACTACATGCTTGGGCATTTCTACGAAAATAGTAGTCTTGTTTTTGAAGTTGTGCATCTATGTACATTCTGTTTGGTATTTTAGTAAGTTGATCAGTTTGGGATAGATGCTTTAGTCTGAGTTCACTGTTTTTTAGCTCTGTAATGTCTGTTATGTAACTGACAAAGCTTACAATGTTGTCGTTAGCATCTCGTAAGAGTAGGGTGTGATTTTGTACCCACTTAATAGAGTTTGTTTTAGTCACTACTCGGTAGGGCTTATGCGTAAAAGTGAGTAGCTTTTTTTCTATGGCATCTTGCATGTCTTGTAAAACACGGTTGATGTCATCTTCATAGATGCAGTGAGAAAAACTCAAAGCTTTTGACTCCAGCTCTTGTTTTGTGCAACCTATGAGTTGATGAATGTTTTGTGAAGCGTAGTAGATTCTAGATGCAGAGTCATTATGCCAGCGAAGCAGTATGGCACTACTCAAGTTTACAAGTGTTTGATTCTCTAAGAGAGTTTGCTCTAGTGTGTCTACTTTTCTTTTGAGATGAAAAGGGATAAAAAAAAGAGCAACTACAAAGATGGATATGCTCAGATATAAAGACTTAACCATAGTAAAACACCTCTGATTTACGCGTGTAAATGAAAAATTTTAAAATTTACATATTTTTTTAATAACGATTAATACCTAATGTGTGATAATGCATAGATTTATTTTAATACTAAAGTAGCATCTACACTTTTATGCTTGTATAGAAAGCTGTTTGAAAAACTGATAGTTTTTCTTTAATCTAGTGTTGATGTTTTAGTATTATATTTTTAATTTAGTACATGATATATATTCAAAATCCTTGATTGTATATTTTATCAAAATGGGAGTTTTTCCTTTTATTTAACAAACTATAGGGAATTTACACCATTTTGTCAAGTTTAATATAAAGAAAGTTACATATGACAAAAAAAGAATTCGCAAAACGTTTAAACATAGATGTAAAGACATTAAACTCTTGGGAAGAACAACGTCCTGAAGTTATGAGGTTAGTAAGAATTGGACTTGCTACTGAGAAGCATGTTAAGGATGTAGAGACGTATATTGAAGAGATAAAAAATCTACAAGACATAAAAATATAATAACTTATAATATTTGGAAAAGATTTTAACAATCTTTTATCTTAAAACTAAGAAGAAAACATGGCTAAAATCCCATTTAAAGTGTCAGCAAGAACAGCAAGGTTAATAGGTCGAGAAAATATAGCATCATCAAAAGGTGCAATTGTAGAATTAGTTAAAAATTGTTATGACGCTGATAGCTCTATTGCAATTATATATTTTAAAAGAATAGTAGAAGTAGTTAAAGTAAAAGAAATAGTAGATAATGAAGAAGTTGAAGTAGAAAAAAAGATTGATAAAAGTGAATTATATATTCTAGATGCTGGTGAAGGTATGACAGAGCAAATAATATCTAATCATTGGATGACAATTGGTACAAACAATAAAGAATTCGACATATTTACAAAAAGTGGAAGAGTTAAAGCTGGGGCTAAAGGGATAGGACGTTTTGCTCTTGATAAGCTTGGAGATAAATGTGAAATGATTACTAAATTCAATCCTGAAACTCATAAAGATATTGATAACAAAGGAAATGAAACAAATTATAAAGCTTATTTATGGGAAGTAAATTGGAAAGACTTTGAAGGAGAGTTAAAACTATAGATAAGGTTGAGGCTACTCTTATTGGTTCAGAAGAATTAGATTTGAAGGAATATATTTTAAATGAAATAAATGACGCCAATATAGAAGAAGTTATTAAAAATAATAAATTAGAACATGGAACAATTTTTAAGATAACAGAATTAAGAGATAACTGGGAAGATCACTACGTTAAAGAAGTTTTTAATGATTTAGAAGTATTGGTACCACCAAAAGAGCAAAATACATTTGATTTATATTTATATAGTAGTGAAAAACCAAATGAATATGGTCATTTAGTTGGTTCGATATGTGATGATTTTGATTATAAAATAGTTGCAAAAGCTGATAAAGACCAAAACGTTAATATAAAGATTTATCGAGAAGAGTATGATGTAAATAGAATTAACCCGAAATTATTTGAATTTGAAAGTATGAAAGAAGATATGTATTCAAAGGATACCTTTCAAAATGGTTTTTGGGAAAAAAATACAGAATTTTCAAAGCTAATACCAGGTTATGAAGATATTGATGACAAAAACAATCTTAATAAAATAGGGGACTTCGAATTCACTTCGCCAATTCCAACAACAAGTGCAATTTCCACCTAAATTAGCTAGCTAATCTTTTACTCATTTCACTGAAAAACACTTCATACGGAGTTTTGTATT
>NZ_JADGFC010000021.1:19690-28702 GCF_016744025.1 Sulfurimonas sp. | reverse complement strand
TTTAGACCCTAGGAGACAAAAACTGTTACCACTGGTATCGTAAAGAGGTGAAATAAGAAAACTTGTTTTACTGGTCTTGAAAAAGGGAACCATTATAGTGTTGCTTTGTAAGCATTTTAATCCTTAAAGATATAGCTATTTTAATATCTATTTCAAATTCTTGAGATTATAGAACTATTATTCTATAACATATGAAAGCTTATCAAAATATACATTAAGCTTTTCTTGATAATTAAAATCATAAAGAAGACTTTAGAAAAAAAGTAGAAATTGATAATAACAACCTTATGGATAATTAGATATAATTTTACAATTATAAATACTAAGGTTATTAGTTGCATTTTTTTACTACTCATTTTATTAATTTTGACTCTCTTTTTTACCTCTTTAATGGAAATACAAAATCATGAAAGTACTTGTTAGTGCTTTAGAACACTCGGCAAACATGCATCTGAAGTCTTTAAAAAAAGAACTTAGTGATGAAACAGAGTTTATCGGTATTTATGACAGTGATTTAGGTGAGCCTATAGTTGACCTTAGAAGTCTTGCTATCATGGGTTTTGTAGACGCTTTAAAAAAACTACGATACTTTTTTAAACTAAATGCTCAGATGGTAGATTTAGCCCAAGATGCAGATAAAGTTTTACTAATAGATTCTTCTGGATTTAACCTGCCTTTAGCTAAAAAGATAAAAAAACGTTACCCAGATAAAGAGATAATTTACTATATCTTACCTCAGGCTTGGGCATGGAAGAAAAAGCGCATTCCTGTACTAGAGAAAACTATAGACCATTTAGCTTCTATACTTCCATTTGAGAAAGATTACTACTCTGATAATGCTCCTATTACTTACGTTGGGCACCCTCTTCTTGACATCATAAAAGAGTTCAAGCAAGAATTAAATAAAGATGCTATAAAAGTTGCTTTTATGCCTGGAAGTCGTAAGGGTGAAATAAAAAAACTCATGCCAATTTTTGAAGAAGTAAGTCTTAAACTTGGGGTAGAATCGACTATCATTATCCCAAGACACTTTACTAAAGAAGATATAAAAGAGCTTTATGGTACCCTAGCGGGTTTTAAAATAGCTCACGATGCACATAAAACACTTTATGAAGCTGACTTTGCATTTATCTGTAGTGGAACAGCAACACTTGAAGCAGCACTGATAGGAACTCCTTTTGTGCTTAGCTACATTGCCAAACCATTGGACTACTTCATAGCGTCTAAACTGGTTAAACTAAGCCATATTGGACTTAGTAATATTATGTTTACTCAGTTTAATGACAGGGACTTGCACCCTGAATTTATTCAAGAAGAAGTAACAGCGGATAATCTCATCAAAGCTTTTAATGAGTATGATAGAAGTACATTTTTAGATGACTCCAAGCATCTAAGATCTTACTTAAAACACGGTAGTTCAAAAAATATAGCAGCAATAATAGAGGACACATATGAAAATTAATTTTATAGATTTACAAGCACAATATTTAGAGTATCAATCAGAAATTGATAGTGAAGTTTTAGAGGTATTTAGTACGGCTCAGTTTATCGGTGGAGCTAAACTAAATGCTCTTGAAGAGAACTTAGCATCTTACACTGGTGCAAAACACGCTATTGGTTGTAGTAGTGGAACAGACGCTCTTTTACTATCTCTTATGGCTTTAGATATTGAGTACGGTGATGAAGTTATAACAACTCCTTTTACATTTATTGCTACTACTGAAGTTATTGCTTTTTTAGGTGCGAAACCTGTTTTTGTTGATATTGACGAAGATAGCTATAATATTGATCCTACTAAGATTGAAGCTCTTATCACAGATAAGACAAAGGCTATTATGCCTGTTTCTCTTTATGGTCAATGTGCAGATATGGACGCTATAAATGAGATTGCTAAAAAGCATGATATTCCTGTAATCGAAGATGCTTGCCAAAGTTTTGGTGCTACTTACAATGGTAAAAAATCGTGTAATCTTTCAACTATTGGTTGTACAAGTTTCTTTCCTTCTAAACCTCTTGGTGCTTATGGAGATGGTGGAGCAATTTTCACTAATGATGATGAACTTGCAAAGAAAATGAGAATGCTTCTTAATCATGGTCAAAACGAAAGATATAAACATAAATATATCGGTATAAATGGCCGTCTAGATGCTGTTCAAGCAGCAGTATTAAATGTTAAACTAAAATATTTTGACAAAGAAGTAAAAACTCGTGATGAAATTGGTACAAGATATAATGATCTTCTAGAAGATGCTAATGTTATAACTCCAAAAATTGCCCAAAATAATATTAGTGTATTTGCGCAATACTCTATTAGAGTTAAAGATAGAGAAGCTTTAGTTGCTAAACTTAGTGATGCAGAAATTCCTACTGCGGTTCACTATCCTGTTCCTCTTCACCTCCAAGAAGCATTTGAAAATCTTGGTTACAAAAAGGGAGACTTCCCTATCAGTGAAGAAGTAGCTACACAAATCATGTCTCTTCCTATGAGCCCGTATCTTACAGAAGCTCAACAAGACTTTATTGTTAAGTCTATAAAAGGCGAATAATGAAAAACATAGCAATTGTTGGTTTAGGTGCAATGGGTAAAAACCATTATAAAACTCTAAAAAATCTATCAGGGGCGAAGGTAGTTGGACTATGTGATGTAAATTATAGTGATGTGTATGAAGAGCCTTTTTTTACAGACTTTGAGACTATGCTTGTTGAAACTAAACCAGATGCAGTTATCATAGTAACACCTACATTTTTACACAAAGATAGTGCTCTTATCTGTGCTAAACACAATGTAAATATGTTTATAGAAAAACCAGCAGCGTCAAGTGTAGAAGATGCAAACATAATGTTAGAAGATATTAATGCTAAAAATCTTAAAAGCTGTGTAGGATATATTGAGAGATATAATCCTGTTGTTAAAGCTCTTATAAATGAGATTTCTGGACATGAAATTCTTTCTATTTCTATAACTCGTAGTGGTGCCTTTCCTGAGAGAATTGCAGATGTTGGAATATTAACGGACTTATCTGTTCATGATAGTGACCTTATTAGATTTATTACTCAAAAAAATATCGTAAGAAGTGCTGTTTTTAAATCTCAAAAAATCCATAAAACACATGAAGACAATGCAATACTAGCATTTGAGCTTGAGGGCGCAGTTGTTGGTGATATTACAACAAATTGGCTTACTCCATATAGAAAAAGAAGTATTGCACTAGCTTGTAGAGTAGAAGCAACAAGTGAGATAAAATACTTTGAAGCAGATCTACTCTCTCAAACTCTAAAAGAGAGAATCAATATAAATTCTTCTTCTCATACAACTAGAAACTGTTTTGTATCTAGAAGTAATGCTCTTAGTGATGAACTTTCTGCATTTATCAACTATTTAAAGAGTGGAGACATTGGTTCTTTAGCTACAATAGAAGACAGCATAATTACATTGGAGATTGCAAATGATTCATGAAACCTCAATAATAGAAGATGGTGCTAAAATAGCAGATAATGTAACAATAGGACCATTTTGTAATATTAGTAAGGATATAGAGTTGAAATCTGGATGTAAACTAGAATCAAATGTAATTCTAAAAGGTAAACTAATAGTTGACAAAGATGTTAGAATATTTAGTTTTACTGCTATTGGTAATGAAAATTCAGATATCACTATTGGTAAAAAAACACATATTAGAGAATTTGTACAAATTGGTTCACAAGATAGCGAAGATGGAAATACAACTAAAGTAACGGTAGGTGATGAAAACTTCTTGATGGGTTATGTTCAACTTTTAAGTGGATGTACTACTGGTCAAGGTTGTATTCTTACAAATGCTGTTAGACTATATGAGAATGTAACTTGTGAAGATAGAGTTATCGTTGGCGGTCTAAGTACTATAGAAGCTGGTAATACCATTGGTTCTGGTGTAATGATTGGTGGAGCTTCATGTGTTGATCATGATATACCACCATTTACTCTGGTAGAAGGCAATAGAGCTACTGTAAAAGGTTTAAATGTTGTTGGACTAAGAAGAAGACTTAAAAATAAAGCAGATATAGAAAAAATTAAATCTATTTTCAAACAAATTCTAGGTGAGATAGTCGATAAAGAGCTTGCATCTGATATAGCAAAAGAGCACGAAAACGAATATGCTAGAGAATTCGCTTCGTTTATCTCAAAGAGTAATAATATTTAATTATTCTCTTTTTATATCTTATTTAAATGAGTCAGAAACTCTTCTGGCTCTATAAAACCTACAATACTCTTAGATTTTAAAACATTAGATTTTTCATCAAAAAAGATTAAAACAGGTGGGCCAAATACTCCGTACTTTTTGCTTAAATCTTTTTGCTCTTGTTTGTTGGCTGTTACATCTGCTTTTATGAGAATAAACTCTCTCATCTTATTTGCAACCTTAGCATCTGCAAAGGTTACTTCTTCTAACTCTTTACAAGAGCTACACCAATCAGCATAAAAATCAATCATTATCTTCTTGCCTTTATGCTTGTTCAAAAGTTCATCTAACTCTACTACAGAAGTAACTCTAAGAAATTTAGTATCTTTACTCTTCATCTGAGTAATACTAGAAGCCGCTTGAGGCTTTAAAAATGACAAAGGCTTACTCATACTTGTTGAGCCACCTAAAACACCTATAAGAAGAGATACAGAGTAGATAAACATAATCACTGCAACACTTCGTTTAAATATATGTGAATCCTTGTCAAAAGTTCCTAAGTAGATAGAAAAACTAATCCCTAACATAGAATAAAGAGCCATAGTTACATATATGTCAGTAACACGTTCTAACATCCATATAGCAACTCCTAGCATCATAACACCAAATATTGCACTTACCATTGTCATCCAAGCACCAGGTTTAGGCATAAACTTACCTGCACTTACTCCAACTAGGATAAGAGGAACACCCATTCCTATACTCATAGAAAATAGAGCCATTCCACCAAGGACTGCATCTCCAGTTTGACCTATGTAAACTAAAGCACCTGCAAGTGGAGCAGCTACGCAAGGTCCAACTATAAGAGCTGATAAAAAGCCCATAATTGCAACACCAATATATCCACTTTTATGACTAGATGCACTTGCCTTTGCAACTATAGCATCTGGGAGTTTTAACTCATAATAACCAAACATACTAAGAGCAAGTGCTACGAAAACAGCTGAAAATGAATAGATAACCCATGGAGTTTGAAGTGCAGCTTGAAGGTTAGAGCCAAAAAGACCAGCTAAAACTCCAGCTATTGTATAAGCAACTGCCATAGCAAGAACATAAATAAAAGATAACATAAAGGCTTTTTTAGTTGTTATTCCATCACCTTGAGAAATAATAACTCCAGAGATAATAGGAATCATAGGAAATACACATGGAGTAAGTGCAAGAAGAAGACCAAAACCTAAAAATGTAAGTAAAATAACAAATACACTACCAGACTTAATAGTATCTGCAATAGCATCTGTCTCAGATTTTTCTTCTTTGTTTAAATTTAAACTCTTAAGCTCTGGTTTTGATGAAGATGCAATGCTTAACTTAGATGTATCAATATCAAAATTATAAACTTTAGTAAAAGGCTCATAACAAAGACCCTGTTCTGAACAACCTTGATAAGATAGACTAAACTCTATCTTTTTAGTTCCAGTGATGTCAGGCTCTTTTTGCAAGGTAACTAGAAAACTGGGAGAATCTAAGAAAACCATAGTTCCATGGTGCTCAACACTCTTTGGTCTAGCAACATTAGAGATACTTACTCCACTACCCTCTTTCACTTCTAATTTTAGTTGTTCATCATATAAGTAAATTTCTTCAGCAATGTTAACAACAGCTTCTATCTGCATCTTAGAGTTAACTTGAACATCTGGAATAAATGCAACATCTGGCATCAAAAACTTATTAGCAGCAGATAAAACAAGAGTGGACATAATAAGTAGTAAAAGTATTTTTTTCATATATATTTGCCTATTAAAATAATTGGAAAATTATAACTAATTAAAATATAATTTAAAAGGTATAAACAACTTTGAAGTTCACACCAAAGGATGGATCTACAGAATATTTATTTTGTACATCTCCATTAGAATCATATGTATTTATATCGCCTTGAACTTCATAAAGTGCATCAAGTTCTACTTTTAAGTCTTTTGTTAAATTAGAAGATATTCCAACATTAGTCATATAGTCTTTTGTTTCTATATAACCTTTTTTCTCAATAACACTATTATCACCAAGTTTAACTACAGATTGAGAATAAATCATACCTAAACGAACAAGAGTATGCTTATTTAAGTGATACCCAACAAATGTACGAGGAAAACCTATAACAGATTTAAAGCCATCCTGATGACTAGCTCTATAACTATAACTTAGCATAGGAAGAGCAGTAGTATTTATTGGGTGGTAATTTACAAAAGCTCCAAATTGGATTGTATGATCATTATCTAATTTGTAAGATGCAAAAGAAAATGCTCCAAAAGAATATGAATCTTCTGGATTACTTTCAAAACTAGATGTAACCGAGACTGAATTAATAATAAATAATTCTTCATTCACCTTATATGGTAATTTTATATCAGCTTTAATAGTATGTAGTAGTTCTATTGGTTTGGATACCCCATCGCCAAATGGCAAGTCAGCAATATCATTCCATATAAAAGATTGGTTCACATATTCTAAAGCTAAAAAAGCATTATTTATTTTCAATTTATTTTTAGCAACTTCATATCCACCTGAACTACCTTTAATAGTTACATCTGCCATATATGAGGATTCGTAAGATACCTTTGGTTTCAGCATACGTTCTAAAGCACTGTTAACTTCTTGTGCATAAATAAGAGTGCTTGCAATAGGTATAATTAAAAGAGTTCTAAGTAGTGATTTCATAATTTTCCGAATTTTTTTGACATAGTAACTAAAGAACATTAACAATTCCAATACTTTGTTTAATGATAATAATAAAGTTTACTAAAGAGAGTCAAAACCTTTTTGAGTCAATACTAAAGTAACACCATCTTCTTGAGTTTCAACTAAAGCAGAACTTTTCAACTCATTCATAGCTTGTTCTAAAACATCATCTTGCTTTGCATCTAGTCTTTTCAAAATATTTGTAACAACATCTTGTTTAGTCATAATCTGACCAACTTTTTTATTCTTTTTAAACCACTTCATAAACATTTCTTTAACTTCGTTTTTAGGAGCTGGATCAATTTTTTTATTTTTTGGAGGAGATTTCATTATTTACCTTAATTTTTTCATATTTGTATTGTCTCATACTTTTACTAAAAATATAGAATTGCAACTAAGTGAGTTAAGTGAATAGAGAAGGTTCATCTATATAAAAACCTTGCGAATAATCTATATTTAGTTCTTTTACTTTATCTAAAACAGCACTTGAGTGAACATATTCTGCAATAGTTTTAATACCAAGCTTTTTAGCAAACTCTACAATTGACTCTACAACTATAAATGAGTTATTATCTGTATCGATATTTTTCACTAAAGAACCATCTATCTTAATATAATCAGCATTAATTTTTGTTAGATGCGAAAAATTAGAGTAGCCGCTTCCAAAATCATCGATTGCTATTTTTGCACCATATCTTCTAGCTTCTTGTATAAAACGGTTTACTTTTTTAAAGTCTTCTATTGCATCTGATTCCAATATTTCAAAAGTCACTTTATCTGATATAGTAGAATTTTTTAATTTACACATAATAAACTCAAACATATCTTTTTTTATAATATCTTCAATAGAAAGATTTATTGTAAATTCACAGTTCATAGTTTCAAAATTATCAAATGATTTATCAATCATTATTCTTGTAATCATGTTGTAGTATTTAATCTTTTTTGCAATGGGGATAAAAGTAAGAGGAGATACTATTTTGCCCTTAGCGTCTACTAACCTTGCTAAACACTCATATTTTTGAACCTTTAATGTTTTAGTATCTACAATAGCTTGATAATATGGAACTATTCTATAGTTTCCTACTGCTTCTCTAACGGTATCGGATAATTCTAATTTTCTTGCATAATCTTGCTCAAAGTTCATTTTATCCTCATATATCCAAAAGTTTGTACCTGTATCTTTTGCATATCTTAAAGCCATTGAAACTTTTGAAAATATATTATCATTGTTTTTACTTGCAGATGAAGCTAGTGTAAAATCTAAATAAATGTTGGTGTCAGTATACTTAAACAACAAAGTTTTTCATATCTTCACAAAGAGCAGACAAGTGTTCTTTAATATCTGTGCAAACGCTTTTAAAATGTTAATTATTTGCTTATGAAATGTTAGTACCTAACGAAATACGCTCTTTTTAGACTAATCTACTCACATTTCATTAGCAAATCTAAAACTTTATATATACGCCTTTAACCTGTCCTATTACATCGAATTCTTCTAGTTTTACATCTTCATACAATTTATTTATGCTTCTCATGTAGTACTTATTATCTTTAATCTTAATACTTTTAATATGCAGTCCATCTGGAGTGTTAATAACATATAGTCCTGTACTGTTTATCTCAACCTGACTCTTATCAACAAAGACCAAGCTTCCATCTTTTATATCAGGCTCCATAGACTCTCCAAAGACCTGTAACACTTCAGTATATTTGTAGCTGCTATTTATATGATCTAGTAACTGCTTATCTATTACTAATGGAGTTGTGTTTAGTTCATCATTTATTGCACCAGCTCCAGCTGAAGTTATGACTGATTTTTGATATTTAAGAATGATGTAGTTTGAAGTACTTTCAACTAAGCTCTCTGGAAGCTGACTAAAAAAGAACCAGTTAATTGAGATATTCCGCTTTGCTAAGAACTGCATTATCTCAAGATAGTGTGGAGAGTTTCTAGCTTTTTGTTTTCTGAAGTTACTGTAGTCTATGTCGAGGGCGACTGCAACATCTTTATCTTGTGTCTTGATATCATTTAATTCTCTTGAGAGTATGTCTTTGAGCTTCTCTATTATTTCACTATAATTATACATAAAACATTATAGCTATATAGGAT
>NZ_JADGFC010000021.1:0-19680 GCF_016744025.1 Sulfurimonas sp. | reverse complement strand
ACTAGATGTGATGATTTAGAAAAAGAAATCTCTGTTGTAGAAAATACTAAGCATTTCAGTACTGGCTCATTTACAGGAAGTACAGAATATTTGGATAAAACTGTATATACGGAATGGTGTTTAAAAGTAAAAAACCTATTCATCTTATGTGCTGGTGAAAAGTCAGTTTATTATAAAGATTTTTCAGAAAGAGCTTCAAAAAAATTATCAAATTACATCTTATTCGATTATTTAGTAGGTATTTTTAACGCTGCCAAAAATGACTATGAAAATGGATATCTAACATCCATGAGAACACTAATTACAGCCGAAGTATTCGATAGTGAACTTGAACAAGCTCAAGAACTCTTAGATAGCAAATACCATGTAGCAGCTGCTGTCATCGCTGGAACAGTCTTAGAAACTGGATTAAGAGAACTGTGTGATATTCAATCCCCACAAATCAATCATGGAAAACTTGATAAAATGAATGCTGATTTAAAGAAAGCAGGAGTTTATAATCAACTACAATCTAAAAGAATTACCGCCTTGGCAGACCTTAGAAATAGTGCTGCACATGGTAAAAACTCTGAATTTAATCATGCTGATGTTCAAACTATGATTAGAGATATAGAAAGCTTCTTAGCTAATCATTTGTCAGACTAAGATAAGACTTTTTAGGTCTTATCTAATAATTAGTAATAATAACCTCTCTAACACTCTTACTCTTCCCATGAACATTCTTACCAAGTGTATATTCAATCTCTTTAGTGGTTTTAATATTAAAGTCCTTATACAGCTCTCGTACAAGCTCACAGTCATTATATGAGAGTAGAAATCTACCTTTTACATTAGATAATAGTGCTGCTAAATGTTTATGCTCTTTTTCACCAAATCCACCAGTGTTTTTATAGTAGCTTTCAGTTGATACATAAGGTGGATCAACATAGAAAAATACATCTTCTTTATCATAAAGTGGAATGAGTACCTGAAATGATTTGTTTTCAATAGTCACTCCCTTGAGCCTATCAGACCACTTTTTATATGACTTATATATATCTTTTGGTTTTCTACCAGATTTGGCACTCATTGCAAAATTGTCACCTTTAGAACCGAAACTTTGAGTTAACTGGTAGAGGTAAAAAGCAGCTGCTTCTATATTATTTCTTGGGTTTAATCTTTTGTGTCTTATATCATCAAATATCTCTCTTGATATAAGTAATTGATTTAAATAAAGAGATAGTGTTTGAGGATTGGTTCTGATAGATCTATGTAAGTTTATTAGATCCGAATTGATATCATTAACAACTTCTAATTTTGATTTTTCTTTGGCATAAAATACACTAAGTGCACCTCCGAATACTTCAATGTAAGTTGTATGATCATGTGGAATAAGATCTACTATATCTATAGCAAGTTTTGACTTACCACCTACCCATCCAAAGGGAGCTCTTAATTTCTTTTTCTTTGACTGCATATACTTTCCTTGTACCAAAAAGTCACTTTTTCATAAGTAAGTGTGTCTTCTTGGTTAAAATTTTGTATCAGTCAGCTTAGGGATGGATTGGCTGTGGCTTTAGTTAGTTTTCTATCTCCACACTCATATTCCAACCGCTACTATCCAAAGTATGATGTGAACTTATTATGTCGTACTCTCCATCATCTTGAGCAGTTCCTTGTAAGTCTAGAATTCCTCCAGCATATAGCTCAAATCCATAAGAATTTATGGAGCCACTCTTCGTTCCAGCATTTGCTTTTTGTAGAGTTGCCTCAGCTTTTATTTTTGCATCAGCAACATTTTCAAAACTATCTTTAATTATTTTTACTGGTTCCCCACTACCTACAGTGATACTATGTTGTTTATTATCTTTAGTATCCCTCCACACAGCTTTACAAGAGCTATATAGTGTCTTGTTTGTATTTTCTATACTTACTCCACTAAACTCATCTTTTATTAAAGTATATCTTGGGAGATTTTCACTTTTTTTTGCATTTTTCATCTTCTTTTTGAAAACTATTTTATTATTTTTAACTGCGAAAAGTGCGTTGTAGTCTTTAGCAATACGTTTTAAAAAATGCAAATCACTTTCACTAGTTTGTTCTATATGATCTATATTAATATCTTCAAAATCACTTACAACTTCAAGCTTATGCCGAGTAGCTACTTTTTGAACTATTTGTTTTATAGATACGCTCTCATAACTAAGGTTTCTTTTTCGCTTTAGTGATTTTGAAAAGTCAGCTGCAGTAGCAGTTATATCTATAGATGTATCATTGTTGTTTTTAGAAGACTGGACCATAAAAAGACCACAGTAAAAAAGACCTTTTTCTTTAGTTCCAATCCAAAGTTTTAACTCATCTTCATATTTTGGCTTTTTAAAAGTTCCTTCTATTGTTAAGCTAATATCATCACTTACAACTCCAGCTTCATCATTAAACTCTATTTTTGAAGAGTTTAAATTTATACTTTTTGTTACATCTTTACCATTAGCAAGAAGTTTAAATATAGGTGTCATAAATCAATCCCACAATGCTTGTATTTTAATCTCTTTTGAACTCTCTTCAAAAACTGGAAATTCAACTTGATCACCAACTTCTAAAACATGCTTATGTACCAGGTGTTTATTTACTTCAAGAACTGTTTCAAAGTTATCTAAGTTTCCATAGTGTTTAAATACTGTCTCATCGTATTTCTGCTCTTGTATTATTTCAACTATCATAGATGCCACCTTTTTAACTCTATATTAAATCCTTGTTTTATAAACTCTCCAGTCTTTAGAAATAGACTCATATCTCTCTTTATTTTCAGTATTACAACTTTTATACTAGATTCATTTACAAATGATAAAACTACAGGTTTTTGTCTTGATGCAATCTCTATTAGATCATCAAAACTATTGACACTTTTTAAAATCAAAACTCCACTAAAAGTAAAACTTTCATTGGATTTACCCACAGCTTGAAGTTTTGCATGATTTCCTATTCTCTTAGATTCAGCCCACTCAAAACTAATTTCATGAGATATACTATCAAACTCTGTTTCATTCATCTCAAACTTAAAATCATCAATCATACCGAGCATTTAGTCATCCTCATAGCTTTTATTTCTTTGCTTTTTCTCATGCTCTTTAACAGCTCTTATTACATCTACATCTGAACTTGGATTACTCACTGCTATATGATAAGTTGGTTCATTATAAATAACTTTAGACTGAGCACTATTAGCTTGATTGTTTTTATGCATGTATTGGTTTGTACTTGAAACACTTGATGATAGGACATCTCTTTGAGTTTTTTCTATACTTTGTTTTGAACCTTTAGTACTTATAGCATTTGAAGTATTTGTACTATCACTATCATCACCAAAACCAAAAAAACCTCCAACTGCATCCATCGCTCCAGTAACAGAACCTATCTTTTCATCTATCCAATCTAGTACAGGTGCAGCAGTCTCTTTTATACCAGCCCACAAGTTAGAGAAAAAAGCACCTATAGGCTCCCAATTACTATATATCAAGTAAGCAGCTCCAGCTATTGCAGTTACAGCTAAACCTATAGGATTCATTAAAAAGATTCTACCAACAGTACTCATTACAGTTCCAAGTATTCCAAATGAACCAGTAAGTAAACCAATCCCTCCAGATAAAAAAGGCATAACCATTCCAACAGCTCCAACTGCAACACCTACAGAACCAAGAACCATTAAAAGACCGCCAATAATTGCAATACCTGTAAATATAGTAGATGATAGTTCTTCATTCTCTTCCATCCAACTTGAGACACTTTTAACAACTCCACCAATAGTTTCACTTAAACTTAATGCTAAAGGAGCGAATGCACCACCGATTAAAGTACTTACATTATTCATCTGTTGACCTAGTAAGTCAAGCTCTTTACCTTTGTTCATAGCTTTAGCCATGGCTCTTGTTTTTTCGGTACCATTTTCTAGTGAAGTACCCATAGTATTAATATTTTGAGTTAAAGTATCTGTCTCGTTATACATTAGTTTTACAAGTGCAACAGCTTCTTCAGTTCCAAATGCTTTTTTTAGTTCAGCAGATTCAAGAGCATCTATCGTATCTCCATATTTATCTTTTATAGTACCTATTATTTCAGGCATACTCATAAGCTGATCATTAGCATCAGTAAATTGAAGATCAAGCTTATCTCCAGCTCCAGATACTGAACCTAAAAAAGCTTTATATTTTGTAGCAGCTTCACTACCACTCATAGTTGCTTGAAGTTGACCAAGTACAGATAATTGTTCAGCAAATGAAACTCCAGCAGATGTAGCACTTGCCCCTAAAGCACCAAGAGCACCACTCATATTAGCACCATCAGTTTTAAATGCTTGAACTGAACCAGCTATACCAGCAGAAAAATACTCTCCAAACTTTATATCTTTTTCTTCAGCACTTAAATCTTTCCAACCATCAACAGTAGATGCCCCAAAATCTTCAAACTGTTTTCTATAGATTCCGTAACCAGTAGCGAATAAGGAGGTCATCTCTCCAGTACTTGATTTGGTAGCAGCTGCTGTCATAGCTGCTGTTTTTGTGAACTCACCAACTGCTGTATCACTTAATGAAGATATACCTGACTTAATATCATACGAAGCTTTTATAAATTCTGGAGCAGTAGTTCCAGCAAACTCATTAGAAAATTCTCTAGCACTTTTGGTAATTGACTTTATACCACTATCATCAATTCCCAAAGATGCTATTTCACCTTGAGCAGCTGCTACATTTTGATAATCATCCAAGGCACCTTTTAAAGGAGCAGTGATAGCTGTACCTAATGCTAACGATGTAGTACCTAACTTTGTTATATTTGCACTTACAGAACTTATCTTAGTCTCTAGTTTACCGAGATTACCAGTAGCAGTTCCAAGAACAGGAGAAAGTGAATCAACAGCACTAAGTACAATTCCTAATGTAAGTAAACCACTCATAATCTCATCTCCTATCTCTCTTTTGGTGCAAAGTAAGCTTTTTCTATTTCACAAGCTTCTTTGTAATATTCAAGTAACTCGTCTATCTCAAGACTAAGTTGCTCATCTCTTGAAAAATGGAGCCAATGCCCCACCTTTGCAGTTGTTTTTATAATGTCTTCTGGGTAGAGGACAAAAAACCTTTTAGTTCACCTTGCAGTTGGACGATTTCAGCAGCATCAAACTCATTCATCTCATCAACAGTTGCATTTAGACCACAAAGGTTAGACACAAGAGTAAAATCTCTCTCAATAGGATCAAGTATTCCTGAAACAGCAGTTAAATCTCTACCTTTAGGTACACGCATAGTTACTTCTTCTATCTCTTTACCACCAACTGTAATTGGTACTTCAAACTTGATTAATTTAGGTACTCTCTTGTTTGCCATTTTTTTATCCTTTTATCGCATTTCTAACATCAGCAAGTAGATCTTTGCCATCTATCTTACAAATAATATTTTCATGATCAATGTTTAACATCTCAACACCACCAATCTCATGAGTATAAGCTTTCATACCTTTTTGAGTAATCTTTACATCTAAAAACTCTCCAGCTTTACTCTCTCCATACTCTAAATCAAATGCACCCTTGCAAACCCACTCATAAGAAGTTATCACTCCAGCAGTTGATATAGCTTTTTTATAGATTATTTCTGCTTCATCTAACTTCGAAAGTTCAGTATATACAGCTTTTGGCATAGCTTTAAAAGTTGATTCACCATCAAGTGATTCAAGAGCACCATAAGCAATTTCTCTATCTCCTACAGCACCAGTTTGTTTAAGTTTTTTATATTTTATAGCTGGAGCTTTAAAACTCTCAGATATACCTAAACTTCCATATCCACCAAAGAATACATTTACATCTACTACTACACTTCTATCCATAATCTTACGCCTCCTCTATTATTTTATATATTGCACCAGCAAATTTATTTACTCTATCAAAAGTAACACAGATTAGTTTAGCACTAGGAGATTCTTGATGTTCTATCACGAAGTAAAACTCACCAGCATCTATACGCTCTGGAGTTGTACGTTTTAAATCTAAAAATACATCAAATCCAATCATAACCTTGTCTCCGACAAGAGAGGCCATAAAGGCTTTAAGCGTTTTCTTCGCACCGCTTAAAGTTGATAAATCTTTATCAATAGCCCAAAATATGCCATCAATTACAGCTTCACTAGCTAAGTCAATGATTCTAACTCTTCTTGCATCTTGCCACATTGGATCAGCTGAACAAGTTGAGTACTCCCAAGTTCTTAAACCTTTGTAAGATATGAAACTCGTAATTTGCTTTTCGGTCAAAGGATCAGTATCATCAATTAAACCTGGGCGAAAATTAGAAGGTGATTCAACTGATGAAAATGGTATAGCAATATTTGAGATACTTTTTGAGTATCCTATCTTTCCACCACCATCTACATAAACTCTAAGCCAAGCCATAACTACACCACTGTCATACATATCTATTGAATTAGTTTTAGTATTCCAATTACCTAATGAACATTTGATAGGTGTGATTCTATCACTACCGTGTTGATCTCTTTTACTAAGTGCGTCTCCATTTGATTCGGCATTTAAATCTATAAATGTTCTAGCCTTTATTGCTGCACAAACAGTAGCCATTGCATTTTGAATATCTATATCATCTTTAGCTGCATCTCCAACACAAATAATATCTGGTTTAAAGTTCACTGCGTTACCTTTTTTGGAAGCAAGATTAGTTGCAGAAGCTGCACCTTTTAAATTATTGATAGCATCTATGAAGTTTGTTTTAGTGATAGCAATATCTTCATCCTCATTTACTATTGATAGAATAGTGGGGACTACACAAGGAAACATATCTACACCAACATTTAGATACTTATCTAAATTGCCTTTTATATGCCCTCCTGTATATGTACCATCACTACCTTTTATACCTTTCACTATTTCACTTTCTAATGCATCCTCTGGACTATCAAAACAATAAATTCCTGCTTTAATATTTGAAGTCAACACTAAGGCTATTGGAAGTGTAGAAGTTACACTTATCGCTCTCGCTGCTGAACTGGTACGCTCAGTTATTATTCCTCTTTTGATACTCATCGTTTATCTCCTTGTGTTTTGTGAAGTTGTTTATCTTTATCTTTTGAACCGATGCTAGATCCAAAAAAGAAATTAACTATTGCTTGGCGTTCAGCAAATAGATTTCCTATTGTAATACCGATGATGTTACTAGCTATTGCAATAAGTGTTGCACTATCTTTTAAAAAATAAACTAAAAGTACATTAACAATAACTAGAATACCTATGATTGGTAGGTTTCTTTTGATTATCTGTTCTGCAATTTTATCACCCATATCACCCTTGTTTTGATAGGTCTCATGAGCCTTATTATATTTAGCTTCTTCGTGTCTATTTTGTTCTTTTTGAGCATCAAGCTCAAGCTTTAATTCTTCAAAATTCAACTTTTGTATATCTAACTTATAATCATTGATTTTTTGAATTTCTGCTGAAGTTAGCTCTTGAGGTTTCTTTTTACTAAGGTCAATTCCAGTGACTTTTTTAATTCCCTCTTTAACTAAATCTTCGCCGTTATCCATGATTAAATCTTTAACAAAACCTAATCCCATACCAACTAATGCCGTTCCGATTCCTAGCATATTATTCTCCTTTGCTTTTAATGCAATGCTTCGCCTCTAAAACTCTTAGAAACTTACACACTTTCTTGTCAAACCAAGTAGCTTTTTTACTCTCAATTCTTCTACCAATATGACTACTAATCGTTTCATCTTGGCTACCGTTCCAAAGCACAACATTGAACATTTGGTCTAAGACTAAAAGAAACCTCATAGCACGACTTCTTTTACTCATATCTCTCTCAAATTTTTCAATGTAATCAGACTTTCTCATAACATTTACCTACACAAACACTGGAAGCTCAGCAAGAACTTTATCTACAGTTGGCATATCTCTATCACCAGCTTTTACATCTGCTTCAATAACACCAGCAACTTTCCAACAAGAACTAGCCCAAGCACCAAGCTTTTCAGCTTCAGCTCTAAAGTCATTTTCATAGCCAACATATTTACCAATAGCATTTATATTGTCATATCTAAGAGTTTGTGCTTTACTGTCCAGTTCAGCTTGGATTGCATTATTTACAGAACTTGTTTGTTTCTCAATTTCTATAGTAAACAATTCCTCTGCTGTAAATTCATTTTCAATCACACCGCCATCTTTAACCCACTCTAGTACCTCTATATAGTGTCTATTGTTTTCATCTTTTGGCACACTATGAGAAGAATCATCATCATTCGTTACAACTAAATTTTTGCCTTGTTTTTTGATTATTTTTATCATTTTTCAGCTCCTTAAAGTTCTGCGTCACATTTTAAATTCCTAAGTTGAGTATGTACGCTATCACTAGAACGTATCCCTATATTTATTCTATCAGCGGTACTAGAGTATGTGTATAGTGAGCCTTCCGTTAGCGTATATGTTTCAGTAGGGCTTGCTCTCATCGATGTAATTCTAGGAAAACTCAGACTTTTATAAGAAGTCCTATTCATACAAAAGAAAAAATATCCATAGGCTTGATAATATCTCTCACATAGACTAAGCTCTTGACCTATTAATCTGAGTTCTTTATTTGTTGCGTTTGTTCCAGCTTCCATTTGAATGTTCTTAATGTTTCCATTACTGAACTTCAATATCACTAGCAACAGCAATAGTAAATGTACAAGGTGTTGTTTTTGTAACACCAGCAATTGTTACATCACAAGAAGCATTTGAAAAAGTATAGTCTCCACTTATGATGTTTTGTTGTTCTACCACTTGAGCAATAATCCCAGTGATTAAACCAGTTGAAGAGATTGTTGCATCTCCACCAACAGCTTTAAATCTGTCATAAGTATAAACACCATCTGCAACGCTTGAATTATCATATGCTCTTTGATTTACTCTAAGTTCTGTATTAATCAGAATGTTTTTAAAGCCAGTAATAATACCAGTCAAAGAGGCTTCCAGTTGAGTTTTGTTAACAGCTTCATCACCAGCAACAGCAGCCTTAACTTTAAAAAGTTGAGTAGCAGAACCACCAAATAAAGCTTTTAGAGCCACTTGTGCTTTCAGCCATACAGTTCTATTTGCTAAAGCCTTATGTGGTCTATTATCAATTCCCTCTAATCCACCCTCTACCGGGTCACTAGTTTCTAGTTGGTATACTCCGTTGTCCCAACTATTCGACTCTTCTATATCAGCCATATATTCCCCTTTTTAAATTAATCCATGAGTATGTAAACTATTATAAAATATAGTTCCATCTCTTTGTTTGCGAATACTTACAAAACCTTTAAGCACACATCTAACCGGTGCATATTTATTTATTAATGCTTTAGCTTTTGTCACTTGACTTTCACTAACCGGTACTTTAATAATTACAGCATATTGGGTCCAATGGTCTAAAATAAAATCATATATAGACAGACCGTGATTATGTTTTACTGCTCCATCATAAGAGTGTGTTCCATCCCTCAAAACATTGTATTTATAATTATTTCTATCTTTGTATTCAACAATTACTGCTTCATAATTTGGTACACTTAAACCAACTGCTTTTAGAACTTCTAAAATAGCCCATCTAGTACCTTTGAGCTGGTGAAGTTTTAAACTAGCTTTTATTAAAGCTCTTTTGTCAACCTCTCTAAGACTTTCATCCCAAAAATCAACCTTAAAAGCATAAGCCAAGTATGGTAGATATTTCGCTTCACAAGTATCAGGATTAAATAAAGTTTTAATAGCTTGTAAGCTTTTGCTTAATCCATCAATACTTTTAGAAACTACATTATCAACACTATGGAACTTACTAGATTCAGATAATGGAATAAGTGATTGTGTTTTCACTATTTACTCCTATTTCAGTATCAGTTATTGATACATTAGCAACTGGTGAAGTTATTACAACTTCTTTAACTCCAGTAACTTTTAGAAAATCATTTATCTCACTAAGTGTAATATCTGTACCAATCTGCTTAAGTGAATTTATCCCAGTATTTAAATTCTCCATAGCATTACTATAAACAGTCGCAGTCTCTTGATTTGGTAATATCTTAAGTTGGGCTTCAATACTAAAAGGTATTTCAGTAGCAGGTGCTGCAATTACCTTATCACTTAGTGGTCTTACCTCCTCTTTGTTTAACATCTCTTCTATTCTCGTTTGCATAAGGGAATCTGATTGAGAACTATAATAGTAAACTTCAACAGTTGCCATTTCAGCAGTAAATTGTATGAGTGCTTCCAAAATTTCAGCTTCTGTCTTTTGAAAAAACATAGATACATAAGTTTCAAGTGGTTTTATTCCATTGATGACTTTTACATCTTGAACTCTCTCATCAGCTTTAAATGTAAAAGATTTGTAAGTCTCTTCACTACCAGCCGTTGATTTATCAGCCATACTTAAAAGAATTCTAGCTCTAAGTTCTTCATCACTCTCTACACTTGATCCATTAGCAAATATTGCAGATGCTTTTGCCTCAACTATAAAAGGTAGTAGTGTAGTGATAATTTCTGTTTTTATATCACTTGTAGATATCTCAAACTGTAACTCTAAAGTTCCACTTACTTTAGTCTCTCCTTGCACAATAGTTATAGAATTTAAAAGTTTTGCTTCAAACTTAGTGGTGTCATCTGTTAATATTAAGTTCGCTGGTATAACTATGTCTTGTGTAAGTACCTCACTTAAACTAAACTCATAATCAGCATAAGGTTTAGAACCTTTTAATCTCTCAACATTATAAAATACAGCATAATTGTCAAGGTCAGTACCAGTTGCAGTAGATAAGAAAAAAGCTAAGGTTAAAATATTAAATTCAGCTCTTAAATGTAATTCTCTGGACGCGGTTGCTTCAAGTTGCATTTTATGTACATCACTCTCAAGGGGTATCCATTCAGGATCTAATACTTGAAAATTTGTTATGTTCTGATTTAAAAGATATTCATAATCTAAAACTTGCAATACATTAGGTTTTGCTAAGGCAGCTATATTAATCATCCTAGAAAACCTCCCATCCCAACTACAACAGAGCTATTCTCAAATTCAACTACACACTCAAGCTCACCTTTTGTAGCTTCAATATCTTTTATTTTGGTACTTAAAGGAACTAATCTATCATCCCATGGTTTATAATTCTCATCAAAAAAAGCTTCTAGCAGATACCTATTAAATAGCATCATAAACTCACCATCCATAGTTCTATCTATTAGCTCATATAAATCACATCCAAAGTGAGGTCTCATAATTCTACTACCCTTAGCAGTTGTGATTATTCTCTTAAAGCTTTCCTCTTCACTTTCTGTATAAGGAGAGTTTGAAAAAGATGCACTTAATAACATTTTATTTACCTTGGACGTGATGTTCCACCATCACTATCACTATGTGGATGATTTGTTAAATCTCCAAGTTCATCACTAATAGTGCCATCACAGTTGATGTCATCAGTTACATTAAGTACTCCATTAATATTTGTCTCATCTGCATTTATATTAAAAATATCAGCGGTTATATTAGCTTCTTGACAAATAATATTTACAGTTTTCAGTACATCTATTTTTAGCTCACTAGCCTTTGAATCATAATGAATGATAGTTCCATCATCAAACTCAATAACTGTAGTGTGTTCATTAGCACCAGTTGGTTCTTTGCAACTTCTATTGAAGATACTTCTTATGATAAATCCACTATTTGAATTTCCAAAGGGACTTATAACAAGAACTTGCTCGCCTACTTTTATTGGTATCCATACTCTCATGAAAGAATTTCCAATACTAACTACTGGTAAAAACTTACTAACTCTTTTATCTTCATCACTATCATCTAAGACAACACGAGCTAAAGCTTTTCCCTCAGCACTTTTAGTTTCACCAATCGTGCCAACCTGTACAATGTTTTCAAGTCTTCGTTTTAATTCAGATAAACCAATCATTTTCTTACATACTCCAAAATCTCTTTACTTTGACTTTTCAGTTCATCAAGAGTTTTATTTAGATGATCAACTTCATTTCTATAAAGTTCTAAAGTTACAAAAGTTTTTCTAGCAAGTCTTTCATCCATCATCTCATCACATTTAGTATGTAAAACATTGATTTCATTAGCTTTTAAAGCTGCTAAATCTTTAGAGTTTTGTTTAGTCATATATGTATTTACAGCGAATGCAGAAGTAATGGCTATTACCCCAAGTAACAATTGCCAAAATGTAATAACTAAACTAACTTCCATAACCGACCTTTAATATTTCATTGCCAGCATTCTAAATCAATACTTATGAAGCAATCTATTAATCACTTTCTAAAACACTTTTCTTAGAAAAACTTCACTAGTTTTAAAAGATAACACTTCCTCTAAACTTTCGCCATGATTAGTGATTTTGAAAAGAGTGTTATTGATATTTTAAATAAAGATGGTTTGAGTGCTAAAAAGTATTTTGGAGAATTAAGTGATCCTAAAAACTTTAAGTTTGCTACTAAAGAGATGCCATTAATCTTTTTAGATTTCATAGGAGATTCACCAGAGAATCCTATTAGAGATATATACAAGTTTAATCTATATATTGCTCACATTTCATATTCGAAAAATGAGAGTACACGATCTTCAAAGCATTATGAACTATATGATTTATTACAAGAGATAAACACAAGATTATCTTACAAATCATTTCTAAACTCAGAGCCTATAAAAATGGGTAAGTCAGAGAAGATATTTGACTCTGTTGTAAGTGCTGGATATTTAACAGTATTTAAAAGAGAGTTCACAACTATATTTAAGAAGGAAAATATATGAATAAATCACTCATAGCATGTAACTTGCTATTTGCACTCGCCCGAACTACAGATGCTTCGCTTTTAGATGAAGTAAAAATTGCAGTTGTTGGAAGTTGGAGGGGACACTCTACTGGTCCATTTGAACTTACACCTCAAGACTTAGAACAAATCAAAACAAACTTTGATAATTCAAATATAGATATCGTTGCTGATTTTGAGCATGCATCATTATGGAATGAAAAAGCTCCAGCTACTGGTTGGGTAAAAGAACTCTATATAAATAAAGATGAACTATGGGCTAAGATCAAATGGTTAGATGATGCCAAAGAACTTATCAAGAGTGAACAGTACAAATATATCTCACCAGTATTTGATCAACATACTATACAAGTCTCTGGAGAAGATATTGGTTGGAGCTTACATAGTTTAGCTCTTACAAACAGACCTTTTTTAGAAGAACTGGGAGAGGTTATAGCAAATCACAAAAACAGTCCACACCAAAAAAAGGAGACAGAGATGGGTATGACACCTGAAGAAAAAAAAGAGTTTGATAATCTTAAGCTAGAAAATCAAACTCTAAAAGATACAGCAGCTACTGCTGAAGTAAAAAGAGTTGAGGATGAAGTTGATTCTGCGATTGCAGCTAAAAAAGTTTCACCTAAACAAAAAGAGGCATTACTTGCTTTTGGAAAACAAGATGCAGAAGGTTTAACAAAACTGATTACAGCAGCTAAGCCAATTATGCAAAAGCCAGGGGATAACTTATATCCAAATTCAAGAAGTGGTGGTTCACAAGATGAACCTTATGATGTATTGAAATTGGGAGGTATTGAAGATGAGTAAGTTTACAGGTGCAAATGTGAGAGACATTACAAAAATTAAAAATAGTGATGTTTTTATTAAGGTAGACCTAACAGTTGTTGGTATGGTATCAGTTCCTCAATCAATTATTGATAATGGAGATGCACTTCCTCTTGGAACACTTCTCAGTTCAAGAGATGGTGGATTAACTTGGACTTCACTAACTGCACCAATATATGAAACGGGTGTATATGTAGCTGATAAAGAGGTATATCATGAGGGTCATATTTTTAAAAGCACGGTAGCAGATAACAGTACTGTTCCAGGGGTAGGTGATTGGGATGATTTAGGTGTTTGGGATTCCAACGGTGTTTTATATAACGATCTGACTGAGTCAAAGAAAACAACAATTGTAGTAACTGGTTCTGTAAAAGAAAAGTATCTACATGGTAGTGATGAGTTTTTAAGAACGACACTATTCAAAAATAAAATCATAGCTAAGTAAGGAGCACATATATGAAATTTTCAGAAATTATGAAATTATGGTCATTGGTAGTTAGTATCAAAGCAATCAATCAGATTAAAGTAGCTGGTACATTTGTATTTGATAAATACTTCAAGGGCAAAGGCAAGCCAGTTCTTGGAAATACTGCAAAACTTAAAATTAAAAAAGGTGCTTCAATTGTTCTTCGTGCAATTGCTCCAGGTGCAGATAGATTAGTTAAAGACACTAACGGTACTTATGAACTTACTATCTCTCTCCCTCGTTTTGGTTTGAGTGGTCAGATTCTTGCACATGAGATGAATGAGTTTGAATCACTTGAGGGTGAAGCAAAAGTTGAAGCTGTATCACAAAAGATTATAGAGATTCTAACAGAGCATAAAGAAGATTATATGACTACTATTGAATATATGTCAACTGGTGCTCTTTTTGGAAAAGTTATTGATGGAGATGGTGTAGTTCTATTTGAGTTTAATACAACAGCTGCTCCTATTGAGTTTAAATCTAAAGAGAATATCGATGTTTTAGATGAGATTGATGAAGCACTTGCAGATGAACTTGGTACTGAAGTACCTTATGAAATTCTAGCTGATGCTAAATTTATCAACCGTGTAGCTGCTAATGCAAAAACAGCAGAGTTATTTAAAACTGGTGAAGCAAAATGGTTAGATGAAGATGGTAAGCGTGTTCTTGTAGTTCACTCTAAACGCTACATTCCATTCCGTGCATCTTATACAGATGAAAATGGAGATAAACAACCATTTATTCCTGAAGCTCAAGCTGTTGTAATTCCATTAAGTCAGGATGTGTTTAAGCATATCTATGGAAGAGCTGATCATGTTGAAGCTATGAAAGCAGCTCCTAAACTATTCTTTGCAGCTAAGCCTGAGATATTAGAAAAAGGTAAAGGTTGGGGTATTGAAACTGAGACTAAGATGATTCCATATTGTGTTAGACCTGGTGCTCTAATCAAGCTGAAATTTTCAGAATAATTCTAAGGGGCTTTTTAGCCCTTTAAAGTCAAAGACGATAAATGTATCGTATAAAAATAGTTTTTAGTTTTTAAACGCTAGTTAAACGCACCTAATAAAGGATTTTGTTTTGATTATAAATAAAGATTTACTAAAAGAGATAAGTTCACAACAATTACAAGAACTCTCCGACATCAATGCAACTGGAGAAATAAACCAAAGTGTAATTGATGATGCTTCAGAAGATGCCATCTCTTTTATTCAGTCTTTTATAGTCATACCAGATAATCCAACACCACTTTTAAAAAAGATTAGTGTTGATCTAACTATCTTTGAACTCAAAAGAAAAAATGAACTTACAAGCGATGAAGACAAAGAGTTAAAAAAAGAGTGTGAAGCATATCTACTGAAAATGAGTAACGGTAGGTTAAAAACAGAGGTCACTTCAACTTCTACTGCATCTATTGATGAGATGCATACTAATTTTTCATTTAGACATAAAAATAGAAGAAGAGTAAAGACTAGAGGATTTAGATAATGCCTAAATTAAGTAATGCAGATAGAAATAAAATCTTAGCTAGAAGTCTATTTGTAGATGCAGACAAAAGTATGAAACAAATAGCTGAAACGCTTGGAGTTAGTGAAAAGACTATTTCAAACTATCAAAGCAAAGATAAAAGAGAGGGCTATGATTGGCTAACACTAAAAGCTTCTAAGCATATAGTTTCATCTCAAGAGAAAAAAGAGAACATGTATTCTATGTTTGTTGGCTACATGTATGACTCACTTAAAGAGATAAGAGAAAAAGAAGATTTAAAAGCTGAAGAAAAAGCCTCACTTATTGTTTCGTTAGGAGATAGTTTTTCTAAGATGCGTAAAGTTGCAAGTTCTGAAGACCCTGAAGCTTATAAGCTAGGTATTATAAAGCACACAGTTAGAACCATACTCGAATCATTAAAAAATAGTGTAATGCATGGAGCAGATAGTAAATACAGTGTATCAAATCCAAGATGAGCTAAGTGATATAAATGTTTAATAAAGATGAGCTACTAGAGTACCTAGATGACACAGCATCGGAAGCAATATTAACTGGAGCTACCAAGTCTCAAGCAAAGAAAATAACTAAAAAAGCTTTTACTACATGGCTTAGTGATTATACATCTACATTAAAAGAACAAATAAGAGCTAATGAAGTCTTAGATCCAAACAAAAAAGAGTACAGAAAAAAAAGACAAAAAAAAGATTTTCACTTCTTTAGAAATACTTACTTCCCCCACTACTTCACACTTGAGGGCAAAAGTGGACTACAAGAAAACCTAGAACAAACCTACTACAAGATAGTAGATCCAAACAAACTCTTTCCACTTAGTTTTGCAAAAGCAGCACCAAGAGCAAACGGTAAATCTACAGATGCATCTCTAGCATTTCCTATCTGGTGTATTGTAAATGACTTTAAGAAGTTCATTACAATTTTTTCAGATGCTATTGAACTTACAGAGACTCTCATAGAAGCTATTAAAGCTGAACTAGAAGAGAACCCTCAACTCTTAGCAGACTTCCCTGAGATGATGGGTGCGACTAAGAACTGGAAAATAGGAGATATTGTTACTGCAAACGGTATCCGTATAAAAGGTTACGGTAGTGCTAAGAAAGTGCGTGGGGTGAAACATGGTGTTTATAGAGTTGACCTTGCAATCATAGATGATTTGGAGAACGATACAAATGTTAAATCTCGCAGACAAAGAGATAAGCTTGAAGAGTGGCTAGATGAAGCCGTGGAAAACCTTGGTGGGGCAAATGGAACGATGGATATTCTATACATCGGTACGATACTTCACCGTGATTCTGTTTTAAACCGTAAACTAAAGCTCAAATTTTGGCACCCTGTAATCTTTAGAACTCTTATCTCCTATCCTACAAATATGGAGATGTGGGAAGAGTACGGAGAACTCTTTAGGCATGTGAGCATAGATGATGCACATAACTACTATATGGAGAATAAAGCTCTTATGGATAAGGGAGCAGTTCGTTTATGGGATGCAATAAGCTTAGAATACATTATGCAAAAGCGTGCTAAAAACAACAAAGCATTCCAAAAAGAGCAGCAGAACAATCCCAACTCTGAAAATCAAAAGTTTGACTCTAGTACCTTTGAAGTTATATCTCATACTCAAATGCCGAAACTTGACCGTGTCTTTTTTTATGTAGATGCTAAAGGTGACAGTATGGTCGGAGATTATTGCGGATTTATTGGAGCTGGTATAAACAACACTACTATGAAGATGTATGTTTTTTACTCTAAGCAAAAAAGAATTAAGGGTAAACCAGTCGTTATTGAAACTATAGAACTACTTAAAAAGTTCAAAGTAGATTTACTAAGTGGCGATAAAAATGGTGGTTTTTATATGCTTAGAGATTGGATAAAAGACGAAGCGTTTCGTCAAGGTGTACCAATGCCAAGTACAAAGTTTATCCACCATACTCAAAATAAAGAAGACCGTATGGGAGAGCTAGAGTTCCCAATAGATGAAAAAGATATAGTTTTTGTAGGAAGACATACAGAACTCTTTGCACAGATGGATGACTTTCCTGAAGCTGACCACGATGATTTACATGATCCATTAAGTGCTATCTATCAGCTTAGTAAATTAAGACGACTTAAAAAAGATTCAAATTCGCCCCGCGGTGGAAAACGAACAAATACAAGACATATAAGAGCAAGAAGAAATGGGAGAAGATAATGTTTATAAGAATTAAAATTCAATACAGGGAAGGACTAAATGCTGAGTCTTAAAAAACTATTTGCAAAGAAAAAAGAAAAAAAACAAGAGACTAAAAGAGAGGTCTTACGCCTAAAGTCAAATCAAAAAGATATATTAAAATCTTTATTAGAACTTCCAGTATCTTCAACATGGCTCACTGATGATGAAATAGATAAGATTGAAAGAGACTCAACTGTAACAGCAGCTAAAGGCAGTCGTAAAGCTCATATACTAAAAAAAGAGATTCTAATCACAGCAGAAGATGAAACTATCAAGCAAAACTTAGAAGATATCTTTGATTATGACACGCTAGATTCTATCCTTGATATTCCGTATCAGGGCATAGGTGTGTTTGAATTAAACTGGGAAGAGAATGATTGGATTTATTATCCTCAACTTATAGAGCGACCTTATAAAGAGTTTGAGTTAAATAATGGAGTACTTAAATATAGTGCAAATGGTATCGCAGACCTCATACCAGAGTATAAAGCTATTCATGCAGTGTACAAATCAAAACCTTTAAAACCTTATGGACAGCCTCTATATAATCCTTTGTTTTGGTTAGTTGAGTTTAAAAATGCTTCTTTAGAGTTTTGGGTAGAACTGCTTGAGAGATTTGGTACACCTTGGGTTATTGCAAAAACAGAAAGTGACAAAGATGCTTTAGCAGATGAAATTTATAATATGCTAGGTGGTGATGGAGCAGTTCTTGATACGGAGGATTCCCTTGATATAGTAACTATTAAAGATAAAGCAAATTTCAAAGAGATCATAGAATACATTGATAATCAAATAAGAGAGATTATTCTTGGTGGTAATCTTACAGGTCAAGTTACTGGTGGCTCACATGCAGCAGCTACCGTTCATAATGACATAAGAATGGATTTAGCTCAATCAGATGCAAATATCTTAAACAAGATTTTAAGAAGTGTCATCAAATCATTTAAAGAACTCAACTCTATCGAGGACGATATAACAGCAGTTCTAAAAGATAAAGATAACTTAAACATAGAACTAGCCTCAAGAGATAGAGTTATATCAGAAATGGGATATACACCTAAAAAAGAGTATATAGAGAAAACTTATAACATTCAAGTTGAGGATAAGCAGACTCCAAATATTGTAGCAAATAAGAAGATTTATTTAAAAAAAGAACTACATGAAGATGAATTAGATTATCAAAGTTCAAAAATTGATACTTCTGAACCACTAACATTTCAAGAACAAATTATAAAGATTATTGCAAATTCAAACTCTTACAAAGAAGCTCATGAAAAACTTTTATTTTCTTTTCCAAATTTAGATATAAAAGATTTAGAAGAATTATTATTTAGTAATATTGCGAATGCTTCAATATTAGGTATAGCAGAAATAGAAGAAGAAAATCCAAATGGTTAAAATAAATTTTAACTTAGCTCCACGAGAAGCTATTGAATATCTTGGAACGAAAGGTTTTAAAACAAGTTTTCATTATGACGAGATAGCGAAAGAAGCCCATCACAAAAGCTTTACAGTAGCCAAAATGATAAAGCAAGACCTTTTAAAAGATGTGTTGGGATCACTTGAAAGTGCAATCAAAGAAGGTAAACACTTTGATGATTTCAAAAAAGATATACAACCAACACTTCAAAAAAAAGGCTGGTGGGGTAAACAAGATATAGTAAATCCTAAGACTGGAGAAGTTAAAACTATAAACATCGGTTCATCCAGACTAAGACACATCTATAAAACAAATATGAGAATAGCTTATTCAAAAGCAAGATACAAAGAGCAGATGAAACTTCCAAACTCTGTTTATCTTAGGTATGTTTCCGAAATGCTTAGTACTTCAAGGGATGCTCACAAAGCAATACATAACACGGTATTACATAGAGA
>NZ_JADGFC010000165.1 GCF_016744025.1 Sulfurimonas sp. | reverse complement strand
CTGTACTTTCTCTGCGCTTCTTTAAAATACTTTTCATACTTTGGAAGACGAGTTTTCATCCTATTATAAAATACTCTTGTATCGTAATAATCAAATGTTCCTAAAAATGAGTAATAAAAATCTTTAAGTTCTATCATCTTTCCAGAGTGTTCAAAATTATTTAACCACTTGTATAAACTATCATTTACAGAGCTATCACCCTTTCTCAAAACCCATGCAAGATTTTTTTTCTTACTAAGGGTTAATGTTTTAATTAGTTCAGGATGATAACGCTGATTAATCATAAATATATTTGAATTACTAAGAGTACAGTCAATCTTTTTTTGATGAGTAAGTTCTAGTAGCTGTTCTGTAGAGTACTTATCTGTTACGTTATAATCAAGTCCTAATATATTTTGAGAAAGATCACTCATTGTGGATTCATAACTAGTATCTTTTCCTACTACAATTTTTAGTCCTACAAGATCTTCTAAAGTCTTTGGAACACTTCTTTTCTTCTTCATTCCACTATTACAGATAAGTTGTTCTTGCGTAGAGTAATATTGAGGACCAAAGATAAACTCTATTGACCTACTTGGAGTTTCGTTTATAGATGCTACAGTTATATCTCCAACACCATCTCTAGTCTTTTGAAGAGCTTCGCTAACAGTATAAACAACAGTTAAATTCAGATCAACACCTAAAGTATTTGCATAATCAGATACCAGTTCATACTCAAACCCACGCTCTTTATATGGACCAACATAATAAACAGTAGGAGAATTAAGAATAACAACATCAAGTCGTTTTTTTTCTTTGATTTTTTCAAGAAGAGTTAGAGGAGGCCTAGAAATATTAATAAAGAATAAACTAGCCTGCCATCCGACAATGAAAAATAGGACGGCTACTGCTGACTTTATTCTATATTTTCTCATTCATTACCTTTAAGTATTAAGTATATTTTGAAGACTTTCTTTGCTTTATTCTACTAGAGTAAGACTAACTACTAACTTAATTGCTATATAATTTTCATCTTTTTAAACCTTATTTAGCTATAATCACTTCAATAATTTATTCATATAAATCAAGGAAAAAAATGACAACTCACACTCTTTTAATGCCTCTAGATATGCACCTTCACCTTAGAGATGCTGTAATACTTGAAAACGTTGCTCCACTTACTGCTTATAGTTTCAGCGGAGCTATCGTTATGCCTAACCTTGTTCCTCCTGTGTCAACGCTAGAAGACATTCAAGCATATAAGCAAAGAATTATGGCTGCAGTTCCTAATGACTATTTTGAGCCTTATATGACTCTTTTTTACAAAAATTATGACAAAAAATTTCTAGAGAGCGTAGCAGAAGAAATTACTGCTATTAAACTTTATCCTGCTGGAATCACTACTAACTCTGAGGGTGGTGTTTCATCTTTTGATATTGAGGAGATGCGCCCTACTCTTGAAGCTATGAGTGAGTTAGAAATTCCTCTTTGTGTTCATGGTGAGACTGATGGTTTTGTTATGGATAGAGAAGCTGAGTTTATGAGCATCTATGAACTACTAGCTACTAATTTTCCAAATCTAAAAATTATTATGGAGCATATCACTACAAAAGAAGCTGTAGATATGCTAGATAAATTTGATAATCTTTATGCGACTATTACAGTTCATCACCTTCTCCTTACTCTTGATGATGTTGTTGGCGGTATGATGATGCCTCACAATTTTTGTAAGCCTATCGCGAAGAGACCAGAAGATTTAGATGCACTTCTAAGTGTTGCGCTAGAAGCTCATCCTAAAGTTATGTTTGGTTCAGACTCAGCACCTCATCCACAAAATAAAAAAGAGAGTTGTGGCTGTGCAGCGGGTGTATTTACAGCACCGATTGCACTTCAACTTCTATGTGAGATATTTGAGCAGTACGATAAGCTTGATAATCTTCAAGCTTTTGTTAGTGATAATGCTCAAGGTATCTATGGAATATGTCCTGAATTTAAAGAAGTAACTTTAGAAAAAAGAACTTTTGTTATCCCTGAAAAATATGGAACTGTTGTGCCAATGTACGCAGGTCAAGCAATAAACTGGGCGATAGAGAGTGTTGACTAAAATACTACTTTTAGAAGATGATCTCCTTTTTGGAGAGACTCTTGTTGACCTTTTAGAAGAAAATAACTTCGAAGTGACTCATGTCCCAAATGGGCAAAGCGCTATAGATGCTACCTTTGATGAGAAGTTTAATATTTATATCCTAGATATTAATGTCCCTCTTATTGATGGAATCACTGTTTTAAAAGAACTTCGAGATGCAAATGACTCCACTCCTACTATCTTTCTAACATCACATAAAGACAAAGAGATGCTTGCTCGTGGATTTGTAAGTGGTGCAGATGATTATATTACAAAACCTTTTGACAGTGATGAACTTATCTTAAGACTTCAAGCATTACTAAGAAGATGTAAAACAAGCAATAATACATGCGTCAAAGGCTTATGCCATGATGAAGTCCATAAGCGTATTTTGTACAATAAAGAAGAACTTAATCTATCACGAAAAGAGTATTCTCTTCTTTTACTACTAATGCAACATGCTGATAATACTGTTCCAAAAGAGCTTATAAGTGATGAGCTTTGGAATATCTCACAAACTGGAAGCGATGGAGCAATACGCGTTTATATAAACCGTATTAAACAGTTACTTCCGCAGATGACAATAGAAAATATTCGTGGAATCGGGTACAAACTTGTTTCGTAGTCTACGAATCAGTATCTTTGTCTACTACTTTTTAACGGTAAGTGCATTTCTTGGAACTCTTCACTACTTTTTAGCAGTTGTAGAAGTTCAAAATATTTTTCTTCTAGCAATTGTGATGACTTGTTTTAGTATACTTGGCGGAGTTATGATTTCCAAACTTTCTATCGACCCTCTCCAAGAACATGTTTCTAACCTACAGAATCTATCTAAAGAGACGCTTCATGAGTTAAATCTTCCTATAAGTACTATCATTACAAATCTAGATATGCTCAAAAAAAATATGGAAAATGAGAAAGATTTAAAACGAATTTCTAGAATTGAAACAGCATGTTCTATGCTAAAAGAGAGATATAACGAACTAGACTATATGATAAAAAAGCAGACTCTCCATGAGATAAAAGAGAAATTTATGCTTGATGAATTACTAAGACAAAGAGTCAAGTTCTTGCTGCATATTTATCCTCATATAGAATTTAGTTTGAAGTTAGAAAATACAGAGATAATCAGCGATAGAACTGGCTTGGCAAAGGTCATTGACAATCTAATAGACAATGCTATAAAATATTCACCTAATAGCAATCTATGTGACATAAGATTAAATGATAATAAACTCTATATTCAAGATTATGGTCTAGGAATGGATGAAGTAGAAATCATTAAAATATTTGACAACTGTTATCAATCTAATGGTAGTATGCGGGGCTTTGGCATAGGTCTTAGCATGGTCAAAAGATTTTGTGACATACAAAAAATACAACTGAATTTCAATTCTAAACTTGGATCTGGAACAACAGTACTACTAATATTTAAGGATAATGAATGCAAGACAACTTTTTAATATATGCAGAAGAAGCAGTCGATTACGGAGTAATGGGAGTTTTAGTACTTATGAGCATAGTAACTCTATGGTTATTTATAGAGAGAATGATGTTTTACAAAAGCATTCGTTTTGATGACTACAATCACAGAGATGTACTAGAGATGGACTTAACAGATAATATCGGAGTAATCAGTGCTATTGGTGCAAATGCTCCATACATTGGTCTTTTGGGAACTGTTGTCGGTATTATGATTACATTTTATACTATGGGTGACGTAGGTGCTGTAGATGCAAAGAAGATAATGATGGGTCTTGCTCTTGCACTTAAAGCTACTGCTATGGGTCTTATAGTTGCTATGCCTGCTATAGTTGCGTATACAATAGTACTTCGTAAAGTAGAGAAACTCTTAACTTCATATGATGTGATTCAAGACACAAAAGAGAAGTAAAGTATGCCTAGGTATAAAAAAGAACCAAAAAGATTTGATCAAATAAACGTTATTCCTTTTATAGATATTATGCTTGTTCTTTTAGTTATGGTTTTAACTACAGCTACATTTATAAAACAAGGTGTTATCCCTGTTGAACTGCCCCAAGCAAGTTCTAGTAAAAAAGAAGACCTTAAAAAAGAGATAAGCGTTTATGTAAATGCTAAAGGTGAGATGTTTTACGAGAAAGAAAAAGTAGATGCTAAAGGTCTTGAAGCTAAATTATCTAAAGTAGATAAGAAACAAACAATAGTTCTTAGAAGTGATAAAGAATCAAAATTTCAGGACTTTGTAACTGTTATGGATATACTAAAACGCCTCAAACACGAACAACTTTACATAGTTACTAAAGAGTATAATGAACCCCTAAAACTGAACCAGTAAAATTTGTTTTCTTATTTCAAAAATGATAAAATTGAAATAGAAAATATAGGGATTAAATATGAGTGTA
>NZ_JADGFC010000020.1 GCF_016744025.1 Sulfurimonas sp. | reverse complement strand
GAGACAGATTTAGGACTACTTCTTATCTTCTGGTATGGCGTTTTACATGCTTTTGGACCAGACCATCTAACTGCAATAGCAGATTTTTCTATCGGTAAGAGCAAAAAAAAGACTATGACGATTACATCTCTATTTGCAATTGGTCATGGACTTACCCTTTTTATATTTGCAAAGATTTTAGACACTTATCATATCAGCGAATCAATTCTTGGCTACGGAGATCTTATCTCTGCATCTGTAATACTAGCTATGGGTGTTTATCTTCTGTATATGGTTTACAATGACCGTATTCAGTTAAAAAAAACATATACATGAGGGAAAAGAACATATTCATATCTGGTTTGGAAAAGAACATGAACATAACAACCGAGATACAAGTTCGGCATTTACTATCGGAGCATTGATGGGTATCGGTGGTGTTAGAGGTATGCTTGTAACTCTAGGTATGGTAGAAGCAGGAAGTGTAGATTTGACAATGGTACTTGCATTTTCACTAGGTGTTATGGTTATTTTCGTAGGATTTGGTAGTGTGATATTGTATATAAATAAAAATTTATTAAACTCAAAACAAAATTTAAAAAGAGTATTTGCAACAGCTGGCGTAATATCAGTAGTTGTTGGCTCTAATATGTTATTAGGATAAGGAAAATATATGTGTAAAGATTGCGGTTGTAGTATAACAGATTCACATGCTCACGGGCATAGTCACTCTCACGGAGAAGATGGTCATTCACATGATCACGGAAGTTCATCACAGCATCAAGATGCACATCAGCATCTACATGATAACCCTCAGTTAAATGATCCTAAAACGATTTCTATTATTACAAAGATTTTAGATAAAAATGATCAAGAAGCTGAGCATAATAGACAACATTTTAACTCGAAAAATGTACTAAGTATAAATCTTATGAGCTCTCCAGGAAGTGGAAAAACAACACTTCTTGAATATTTAGCAGATGTAGCTGACTTTAAATTTGGTGTTGTTGAAGGTGACTTAGAGACAAGTAGAGATGCAGACAGACTTAAAGCAAAAGGCATAGAAGCTCATCAGATTCAAACTGGTTCAGCTTGTCACTTAGATGCATTTATGGTTCATAAAGCTCTTCATCATATGGACTTAGAAAACATGGATGTATGTTTTGTAGAAAATGTAGGAAACCTTGTTTGCCCTGCATCTTATGATGTTGGAAGCCACTTAAATATAGTTCTTGTTTCTATTCCTGAAGGTGAAGACAAGATAGCAAAATATCCTGTAATGTTTCGTCAAGCTGATTTGATTTTATTTACAAAAGTAGACCTTCTTCCATATTTTGAATATGATATAGAGAGAGAAAAAGCAGATGCAAGAAAGCTAAAACCAAACGTTGATATTCTTGAAGTAAGTACAAAAGATGAAGATAGTTTGAAAAAAGTAGCTCAGTGGATTAAGTTTAAAATGGAGATGAGATAATGTGTTTATCCATTCCATCAAAAGTAGTAAAAATAGATAAAGAACTAAACATGGCAACTGTTGACACTATGGGTGTTCAAAGAAATGCTAGTTTAGACCTAATAGAAGAGGGTGAAGTAGTTATTGGTGATTATGTTTTACTTCATATCGGTTTTATTATGAACAAGATTGATGAAGCAGATGCACTAGACTCTCTTGAGTTATACAAAGAGATTATCGAAGCTATGAATGAAGAAGATAGGCAACTGGCGATTTTAGAAGATGATGAGTGCCCAAATAGAGGTGAATAATGGAGTTAGAACTTAAAAACCTTTATGATGATTTTAGAGATGGCAATACGATAAAAGCCTATGCTAAAATGATTAAAGAAGATGCAAAGAAACTAAACAAGCCTATAAATATCATGGAAGTTTGTGGCGGTCATACTCATACAATTATGAAGTTTGGTATTCCTCAACTTTTGCCTGATAACATCAAGTTTGTTCATGGTCCTGGTTGTCCTGTTTGTATTATGCCAAAAGAGAGAATCGACCATGCCTACGTTTTAAGTATGCAAGAAAAAGTCATCTTAGTAACTCTTGGCGATATGATAAAAGTTCCCGGAAGTAAGGGAAGTCTCCAAGATGCAAGAAGTAAGGGTGCAGATGTTCGTTTTGTGTACTCACCACTAGAGTGTCTTAAAATAGCACGTGAAAATCCAGACGCAAATGTAATCTTTTTCGCCATTGGCTTTGAGACTACTACTCCGATGACAGCAGCACTTTTAGATGCAGTGGTAAAACAAGATGTTAAAAATATCTTCTTTCACATAAACCATGTAACAGTTCCTGAGGTTATGAAAGAACTTATCGACTCAAGAGATGTTCATGTAGATAGTTATAATAATAGAATCGACGCTTTTCTTGGGCCATCGCATGTTAGTGTAATAAGTGGAAGCAGAATCTATGAAGAATTTCCTAGAGACTATAAACGACCTGTAGTTGTTACTGGATTTGAACCTGTTGATGTTATGCAGGGAATTTCTATGATAGTAAAGCAGTTTATAGAAGATAGATGTGAACTTGAAATAGAGTACAAAAGACTTGTGACTTATGATGGAAATAAAAAAGCTCAAGAACTAGTGGAGAAATTTTTCCAAAAAGGTGACTTGTTTAAGTGGAGAGGTTTAGGAAACATTCCCGAGAGTGGACTAAGACTAAAAGCAGAGTTTAGTGAGTATGACGCGGAAGTTAAATACAAAGATGTACTTCCACTAGAAGAGATAGAAGACCATAAGCTGTGCATCTGTGGAGATATCCTAAGAGGAATGGCAAGTCCTCCTGAATGTACGATATTTGGAACTGCATGTAAACCAACTTCTCCTGTAGGAAGTTGTATGGTAAGTAGTGAAGGTGCTTGTGCCGCGTATTATAAGTATGGGAATCTGATATAATTATCAAAAATTAAATCATTTTCTAAAGGAATTTTATGAGCGAGTTAGAAAAAAACAAGAACAACCCTCTTCACGGTATTAAATTAAAAGATATTTTAGAGGCGCTTGTTAAACATTATGGTTGGAAAAAACTAGGAAAGATTATAGATATCAGATGTTTTATGTTTGATCCGACTATCAACTCTAGTTTGAAGTTTCTTAGAAAAACACCTTGGGCTAGAACGAAGGTTGAAGAGTTATACCTAGCTATGATAGATGCTAAGTGATAAGAAGTAAACTTCAATACAGCGAGGCACTAAATGCCGAGTCGTAAAAAACTATTTATTATAAGACATGCAAAATCTAGCTGGAAAGATTTAGAACTAAGTGATTTCGATAGACCATTAAATGGTAGGGGCAAAAAAAATGCTCCTATGATGGGTGAAAGACTTAGAGATAAAAATGTTGTTGCTGATATTATCATATCAAGTTCAGCACTAAGAGCAAAAAAAACAGCTAAGATAATTGCAAAAAAAGTAAGATATTCTAAAGAAATTATTTACGATGAGAATATTTATGCTTCTACTGGAATGCTTATTCATAAAATTGTAAAAAAAATTGACGATAAAAATGATAGTGCATTTTTCATAGGACATAATTCAGATTTAAATATGTTTGCACAAGAGTATGTGAATTTTGATGAAAACATAGTTACATGTGGAATTGTTGAAATTGAGTTTGATTGTAAACATTGGAAAGATATTAGTAAGAGTAATGCAAAGTTTATCTCATATGATTATCCAAAAAAGGAACAAAAATGAATTATAGATATATAGGTAAAACAGGACTTAGAGTAAGTCCAATTTGTTTAGGAACTATGGGTTTTGGAAGCTGGAGTGATGAGAAAGAGTCTTTTAAAATTATGGATAAGGCTTATGAGAGAGGTATTAACTTTTTAGATACTGCTGAAGTTTACCCTATACCTGCAAAAGAGTCTTATGCTGGAACTACTGAGACTATCGTAGGTAAGTGGTTAAAAACAAAACAAAGAGACAGTATCATCTTAGCTACAAAAGTAGCTGGTGCGGCTAATGGTTGGTTTGTTCCTCCTATCCGTCATGGTTTAACTGCAATAGATAAGTTTCATATAAAAAGTGCGATAGAGGGAAGTTTAAAAAGACTTCAAACTGACTATATAGATTTATATCAGATGCACTGGCCAGATTCTATTGTTCCTATAGAAGAGTCTTTAAGAGCTTTTGACGAGTTAGTTCAAGAAGGAAAAGTAAGATACTTAGGAACTTCAAATGACACAGCTTACGGACTTACAAAAGCAAATGAGACTTCTAAAAATCTTGGCATCTCTAGATTTGAGTCTATTCAAAACAACTTTTCTTTAAACAATCCAAGATTTTTAGATGAGTTAGCAAATGTTTGTAGAAGAGAGCAGATTTCACTTCTTCCATATTCACCAATAGGCGGTGGAGTTTTAAGTGGAAAGTACAATGGAAAGTTTTATCCTGAGGGAGCGAGATTTTCAGAATATTTAGCAGATGGTGACTCTAGATCAAAAGCTCAGATTGATAGATTTGTTAGTAAAAAAGCTCTGAGTGCAACAGCAAAATATATTGAGATAGCAAACAGACTAGAAATTGCTCCGGTGACTTTAGCTGTGGCATATTCAAAACAGTTTGATTTCGTGGCATCTACTATCATTGGTGCTAGAACTGCTGAGCAATTAAATGCCTCATTTATGGCACTTGACTTAGAACTTAGTGATGAAGTTATGAAAGAGATTCAAGATATACAACTAGATATTATGTATCCAATGGGATAAGAGGAAAACTATAATGACAAAAACAATTACATTAGCTCAAGGTAACGGCGGACAAGAGAACAATGAACTTATTTCAAAAGTATTTTATAAAGCCTTTGCTAATGAGATTTTAGAAAAAAGCGAAGATGCAGCTATTATACATGGTGGTGAACTAGCGTTCTCTACTGATAGTTTTACAGTCTCGCCTCTGTTCTTTCCTGGTGCTGACATAGGTAAGCTTGCAGTTTGTGGAACTTGTAACGACTTAGCGATGATGGGTGCGCAACCTAAGTACTTGACTTGTAGTGTTATTATTGAAGAAGGTTTCCCTGTAAGAGATTTAGAAAAGATAGTTAGAAGTATGAAAAAAGAACTTGAAGTAAACGGTGCTGTAGTTGTAAGTGGCGATACTAAAGTTGTTCCAAAAGGTAGTGTTGATAAGATTTTTATAAATACTACTGGAATTGGAGAAGTCCTTAAAAAAGGAATCAGCTCTAATAACATCACACAAGATGACTTAATACTTGTAAACCGTGATATTGGTTGTCATGGTGCTACTATCTTTGCAGCTCGTGAAGATATAGATATGAGTAGTTCGCTAGAGAGTGATTGTGCCTCACTTTTCCCACAAGTAAAAGCTTTGCTAGATGCAGACATAAAGATAACAGCTCTAAGAGATGCAACAAGAGGCGGAGTAAGTGCCGTTTTAAATGAGTGGTCTAAACAGTCTAACATCTGTATAGAAGTAGAAGAAGCAAAGATGCCAGTTAGTGATGAAGTCAATGGCATCTGTGAGATGTTAGGTTTTGAAGCGGCAGCTCTTGCAAATGAAGGAACTTTTGTTCTGGCTATAAATAAAGAAGATGCCCATAGAGCTGTAGAAATACTAAAAACATTTGAGAATAATTCAGATGCAACGATAATCGCTAAGGTTACAGATGCACATCTTCAAAAAGTTATACTAAACAGTAGCTGGGGTACAAAAAGATTTTTAGATACTCCTAGTGGTGAACTACTTCCTCGCATCTGCTAAATATGAAAATCCTCCTAATCGTCTCAGCATTTAACTCTCTTACTCAGAGAGTCTTTTGTTTTTTGCAAGACGCGGGTCATACTGTATCGATAGAGTTTGCAATAAATGATAAAGAGATGTTAGATGCAGTAGATAATTTCAAACCTGATATTATTTTTTCTCCATTCCTAAAGAAATTTATTCCCAAAGAAATATTTTTAAATACTCCAACTTTTATTTTGCATCCTGGCATACGTGGAGATAGAGGTCATAATGCACTCGATCATGCCATCAGAGATGAAAAACAAGAGTGGGGAGTAGTAATCCTCAAAGCGAATGAAGATTTTGATAGTGGTGAGATATACAGCGAAGTAAAGTTTCCTATGCGAGATGCTTCAAAAGCTTCTATATATAGAGCAGAAGTGGCAGATGCAACGCTAAAAGCTATGAAAGAACTCTTTGTAAATTTAGAAGATGTTAACTTCAAAGCAACTCCTCAACTTCAAACTCCTATGCATAAATATTTAAGTCAAGTTGATAGAGTCATAAACTGGCAAAAAGATACAACTAAAGAGATAATGAAAAAGGTCAGATTTAGTGATAGTTATCCGGGAGTTCTAGATGAGTTCTTTGGATTAAAGTGTTATCTATTTGGTGTATGGCAAGAAGATAAGCTAAAAGGTAAACCTAAAGAAGTTATAGCCAAACGAGATGGAGCTATTTGTGTAGCAACTATTGATGGGGCTGTTTGGATAAGCCACCTTATAGAAGTTGGAAAATTCAAGCTTCAAAGCACATATGTTCTAAAAGATAAAATTAAAGGTATTAAAGAGCTCAGACTTCCTCTTATTTTTGATATGAGTTATAAAACATTTTATGAGATAGGCTCACACAGAGATGGAGATGTCGCATATCTCTGTTTTAACTTTCATAATGGTGCTATGACATCTGAGCAGTGCATAAGACTAAAGTATGCCTTTGATTATATAAAAGAGAGTTCTAAAGTAGTGGTTCTTATAGGTGCTGAGGAGTTCTTCTCAAACGGTATCCATCTAAATGTACTAGAAGACTCTAAAAAGCAGGGAGAAGATGGCTGGAGTAATATAAACGCTATGAATGACATAGTAAAGTCCATCATCTTTTCAGATGAGGTTATATCAGTTGCATCTTTACATAAGAATGCTGGTGCAGGTGGTGTATTTCTAGCACTAGCTTGTGACTATGTAGTTGCATCTCAATCAACTGTACTAAATCCACACTATAAAACCTTAGGACTTAGTGGAAGTGAATATCATACGTACAGCTTACCTAAAAGAGTAGGGGAAGCTAAGTCAAAAGAACTTCTTGAAGCTTGTTTGCCCATAAGTGCTAACAAAGCCAAAGAGATAAAGATGATTGATGAGGTATTTGCCCAAGAGAATTACTTTGAGAGTCTAAGAAGCTTTGCAAGAACTTTGCAAGTTGATGAAGATAATTATGATGAGTATATATATAACAAGCAAGATTATCTAGAAGAAAATAAAGAGTATATAAATAAGTGTAAAGAACAAGAGCTTAAAGTAATGCATCCAGAATTTTGGGATGATAAAAGTGAATTTCATACTTTAAGACACGAATTTGTATATAAAATGTGCCCAATTAAAACACCAGAGAGGTTGAAGAATGCATGAATATAGTATAGTCCAGTCCTTGTTAGATAATTGCGATGACAATGCCAAAGCAAATAATGCAACAAAAGTAATGAAAGTTGTAATAAAGATAGGTGTAATGAGTGGAGTAGAACCAGATCTATTAAAAACTGCATTTGATACCTTTAAAGAAAAAACAATATGCGAAGAAGCAGAGTTCGTTATTAACATACAGAACGTTGTTATCAAGTGTAATGAATGTGAAAAAGAGTCAACATTAAAAGAGTTAGAATATACTTGTCCAAGTTGTAAAAGCAGTGATTTAAAGATAATAGATGGTGAAGATATGTACTTGATGCAATTGGAACTTGAATAAATTATTTTGATTAAATAAAACTTAAAGCTTGATTAGGTATAATTCCGGACTTTTATAAAGATTCAAGGAATTGTATATGTACGCAATTATCAAAAATGGTGGTAATCAATATAAAGTTCAAGAGGGTGACGTTCTATTATTAGACAAAATGTCTCTTGAGCCAAAAGATATCATCGAGATTAAAGAAGTTTTAGCAGTAAACGCTGGTGAGCTTAAAATGGGAGCTCCATTCGTGGATGGTGCTATGGTTACTGCTGAAGTAATTAACGAAGGTCGTGACAGAAAAGTTGTGATATTCAAAAAACGTCGTCGTAAAGACAGTAAAGTTAAAAGAGGTTTCAGAAGAGACTTCACTCGTGTTCGTATCACGAAAATAGCTGCTTAATAGCATAACTAAGGAGATTTCAGATGGCACATAAGAAAGGTCAAGGTAGTACACAGAATAATCGTGACTCGGCTGGTAGAAGACTTGGTGTAAAGAAGTATGGTGGTGAGGCTGTAATAGCTGGTAATATCATCGTTCGTCAAAGAGGAACTAAAGTTCATCCAGGTAAAAACATGGGTATGGGTAAAGATCACACTTTATTCGCACTAATAGACGGTGTTGTTCGATTCGAAAGAAAAGACAAAAAACGTCAACAAGTTTCAATTATACCTGCTGCATAATTCCACAATATTTGAGCTCCGGCTCAAGTGTTTCTTCACTCAACTATTAGGTTTAACACCTAAAATAATAAAAATATTTAACAATTTACTATTTTTTAATCCAAGTGAATTTTTAAGTATTAACAAGTAATTAACCAAGGATATCAAATGTTTACAGATAGTGTCGAATTAACAGTTTCATCAGGAAAAGGTGGACAAGGGTGTGTAGCATTTCGTCGTGAAAAGTTTGTACTAAACGGTGGTCCTAATGGTGGCGACGGTGGAAAAGGTGGAGACATCTGGTTTAGATGTGATAACAATACTCACACACTTTCTCATTTCCAAAAAAGAATGCACATAAAAGCTGATGGTGGAGTTCCTGGTGAAGGTTCTCGTATGACTGGTAAAGCTGGTATTAAAAAAGTAATTATTGTTCCTCCTGGAACTCAAATTTTAGATACTGAGACTGGTGAAATTCTTTTTGATATGGTTAAAGATGGACAAGAAGTTAAGTTTTTACAAGGTGGAAAAGGTGGACTTGGAAATACTCACTTTAAATCACCTACAAATCAAAGACCTACTTATTCTCAACCTGGTGAAAAAGGTGAGACAAGAGCTATTAAACTAGATCTAAAACTTATTGCTGATATTGGACTTGTTGGTTTTCCTAATGTTGGAAAATCTACTCTAATTTCTACAGTTTCAAATGCTACTCCAGAAATAGCTAACTATGAGTTTACAACACTTACACCAAAGCTTGGTCAAGTAAATATCGGTGATTTTGAGTCATTTGTAATGGCAGATATTCCTGGTATTATCGGTGGAGCTCACGAAGGTAAAGGTCTTGGAATTCAATTTTTAAGACATATCGAGAGAACTAAAACTCTTTTATATATGATTGATTTAGCTTCATATAGAGAGTTAAAAGAACAAATTGAAGTACTAAAAGATGAGATTAAATCATTTAGTGAAAAATTAGGTGAAAGTAAATATGCTATCGCTCTTACTAGAGTTGATATTGTTCCACCAGAAGAGATAAATGAGCTTGTAAATGGATTCTTAGAACTTCTTGGTCTTGAAGCTAGTAAAACAAATGAATTTAAATTTGACAGTGAAATGCCATTTTTTGTACAAGATTCAGCAGATGAGACTTTAGGTTATGATAGAACTCTTCCATATTTAGTTGCACCAATATCTTCAGCAACTAGCAAAAATATAGAAGCACTTAAATATTCACTATTTAATTTAGTTCAAACAGACAGAATATAATCATGAAAAGAGTCGTCGTTAAAGTTGGTAGTGCTATTTTAACTCAAGATGACTCTATCGCTCTGGAGCGAATGAAAGCTCTAGTGAGTTTTTTAGTAGGGTTAAAAAAAGAAAATGAAGTGATTTTAGTGTCTTCTGGTGCAGTAGCAGCTGGATATACTAAACTTCAACTTGATCGTAGTGTCCTTGAAAATAAACAAGCACTCGCTTCTATAGGTCAACCAGTTCTTATGCATAAGTATGCTAAAAAGTTTCAAGCTCATAATGTCATCATATCTCAAGTTCTTGTGACTGCAGCAAACTTCAATAAATCAGAAGATATAAATAGAATCAAAAATACAGTTAATACTCTTTTATCTAATGGTGTTATTCCTATAATAAATGAAAATGATGCAACTGCAACAGAAGAGTTAGTTGTTGGAGATAATGATCAACTCTCAGCTTACATAACAAAACATACAGATTCTGATATCTTGATAATACTCTCAGATATAGATGCATACTATAGTGAAGATCCTCATAAAAATAAAGATGCAAAAGTATTAAAAATTGTAAATAACATTGATAAATGTGCTTTAGAAAAGGAAGCAAATCCTCATGGTACATTTGCAACTGGCGGAATAGTTACTAAACTTAAAGCGGCATCTTATCTTTTAGCTTATAATATAGATACTTTTTTAGCAAGTGGTTTTGATCTTAGCGATGTGAAAAGTTATATGCTAGATGATAATCATAAGGGTGGAACACTCTTTACAAAGGTGAGTAATTAATGCGTATAATTTTTATGGGTACTCCAGATTATGCTGAGGCTATTTTAAAGCGTATGATAAATACTCTAGATATGGATGTAGTCGCTGTTTATACTCAACCAGATAAGCCAGTGGGAAGAAAAAAAGTAATGACTCCTCCTGTTGTAAAAACTCTAGCTCAAAAGCACGAAATAAATGTTTACCAACCAAATAGACTTAGAGATGAAGAAACTGTTGAAAACCTTTTGAAAATAGAAGCAGACTTCATAGTTGTAGCAGCTTATGGTCAGATACTTCCTCTTGCAGTTTTACAACATGCTCCATGTATAAATCTTCATGCATCTATACTTCCTGCATATAGAGGTGCAAGTCCAATACAACAAACTCTACTAAATGGAGATTCTAAAACAGGTGTAACAGCTATGCTTATGGATGTTGGACTAGATACTGGTGATATTTTAAAGATAGATGAAATAGATGTTAGTACTGATGAAATGGTTGAGACATTGTTTGATAGACTTACTGTTACTGCAACTGAACTTACAATAGATGTTTTAAATAATTTCAACTCATATACTCCTATTAAACAAGATGATTCACTATCAACGCATTGTGCAAAGATAAGTAAGCAAGATGGTGAAGTTACTTTTAGAAATGCTACAGAGCTTTATAATAAGTACCGTGCATTTACTCCATGGCCTGCAATATACCTAAGTAGTGGTTTAAAATTAAAAAATATAAAACTTGAAGAAAAAGATTCTATTAATGAAAGTGGTAAAATCTTATCTATTGATAAAGAATCAATTGTTGTTGGATGCGAAAAAGGAAGTATTAGAATTTTTAAAGTTCAACCTGCATCTAAAAAAGAGATGGAGATTTCTTCATATATAAATGGTAAGAGACTTAGTCTTGCAGACACTTTATCTTAAGACAATAGGCTCTACACAAAACCATTTAAAAGAGCTTATAAAAACACAAGAGATAAAACTCCCATATGCAGTTGTTTCAGATGCTCAAACAGATGGAATAGGAAGCAGAGAAAATTCTTGGAATTCTTTAGAGGGAAACTTATTTTTATCTTTTGCTCTTGAGTTAAAAAGTTTGCCAAATGATTTAAAACTTGAATCCGCTTCTATTTACTTTGCATTTATCTTAAAAAATACACTTAATAATTTAAATTCAGAAGTTTGGCTTAAGTGGCCTAATGATTTTTATATTAAAGATAAAAAAATTGGTGGTATGATTACAAATATTGTAGACAATGTACTTATTTGTGGGGTAGGGTTAAATTTAACAACACAGCCACAAGGATTCGAAAAGTTAGATATAGAGGTTAATAGAGACGATTTACTTCAAAAATATTTTAAGAATATTGAAAATAATGCTTCATGGAAGCAAGTTTTTAGTAAATATCAGTTAGAATTTTACAAGAATAAAAACTTTTTTACACACAACAAAAGTTTAAGAATTCCATTAGAAGATGTAACGCTTCAGAATGATGGTTCCATAGTACGCAACGGCGAAAGGATATATAGTCTAAGATGAGTGAAGTAATAGTAATTGCAAATCAAAAGGGTGGAGTTGGTAAAACAACTACTGCTGTTAACTTAGCTGCGTCACTTGCAGTAGCAGAAAAAAAAGTGCTTTTGATAGACTCAGACCCACAGGCTAATGCTACAACGTCATTAGGCTTTCATCGTAATGATTATGAGTTTAATATATATCATGTATTAATAGGTACAAAAAAACTAAAAGACATTATTTTAAAGTCAGACCTACCTACACTTCATTTAGCACCTTCAAATATTGGTCTTGTTGGAATTGAAAAAGAGTATTATGACAATGATAATAAAGATGGTCGTGAGCTTGTATTAAAAAAAGCAATAGCAAATGTTCAAAAAGATTATGATTACATAATTATTGATTCACCACCAGCTCTAGGACCGATGACTATTAATGCTTTATCTGCATCTAATTCAGTAATTATTCCTATACAATGTGAATTTTTTGCTCTTGAAGGTCTTGCGCAACTTTTAAATACAGTTAAACTAGTAAGAAAATCAATTAATCCTAATCTTAGTATAAAAGGTTTTTTACCAACTATGTTTAGCTCTCAAAATAATTTGTCAAAACAAGTTTTTGCTGATCTGTCTCAACACTTTAAAGGCAAATTATTTAAAGATCTTCAAGATAAGTATATAGTAGTTCCTAGAAATGTAAAACTTGCAGAGGCTCCATCTTTTGGAAAGCCAGCTATTTTATATGATGTAAAATCAGTAGGATCAATTGCGTACCAAAATCTAGCACAAACGATAATAGCATAATGAAATCTCAAAAACTCGGCCGTGGTCTTGATGCACTTTTAGGTGAAATAGATGAAGCTTATGAAAATGAAGGTTCATATAGAGATGCTGTTGTTGAGTTATCACTAAAAGAAATTAAACCAAATCCATATCAGCCTAGAAAACATTTTGATGAAAACTCTCTTTTAGAGCTTGGAGAATCTATTAAAAACGATGGTCTTCTTCAGCCTATTGTTGTTACTGAAGATATTGATGGTTATGTACTAATTGCAGGTGAGAGAAGACTTCGTGCATCTAAGTTAGTTAAGCTCAAAACAATTCGTGCAATACTACTTAACTCTGATGAGCAAAAAATGAGACAATTTGCTCTAATAGAAAATATTCAAAGAGATGAATTGAATGCTGTTGAACTTGCTGGAGCATATAGTGAGTTAATTAAGATGTATGAAGTAACTCAAGAAGAGCTTGCAAATAAAATACATAAAAGCAGAACTCATATAACTAATACAATAAGACTTCTTCAACTCTCAGCAAAAACACAAAAAGCTTTAGTTGAGAAAAAGATTACAGCTGGACATGCAAAAGTTTTAATAGGTCTTGATGATAAACAGCAGCAACTTATGGTTAACTCAATAATTGGTCAAAAACTTAGTGTTAGAGAAGTTGAATCAATTATTAAAAATATGAAAGAAGAAAAAAAATCTCCAGTTGTTAAAAACGATTTTGTTGAATATGATTTTTCTCATATTAAAGAAAGATTTGATTTTCTTGGTTTTAAGGCAAAAACTTCTAAAAATAAATTAACTATTGAATTTGATGATGAGAATCAAATAAATGACTTTCTGAGCCGTATCTCAAAATAGTGTTAAAATGATGTGTATATTTCACCTTCTTTATAAAAATTATAAAATTCTTTTAAATTCTTTCTTAGTTTAACTATCCTTTCAATTTTGTAATAGTATAATCACGCAACTTTTAGGAGGTGCTATGTTAGATATAAATCCGATACTACTACTAGCTACATTTGTTGTATTTCTTTCACTAATCGCCGTTCTAAACAGTTGGCTTTATAATCCATTATTTAGCTTTATGAATAAAAGAGACGAAGATATCAAGAAAGATCTACTTAAAGTAGGTAATAATGATGAAGAAATCGACGGTCTTAATTCAAAAGCTCAATTAATAATTACTAATGCTAAACTGGAAGCTGCGGCCCTGAGAGAGAAAGTAATAGAAGATGCTAAAGAGTTAGCAGATAGTAAGTTAGAAGCAAAGCGTGCTGAATTAGCTAGCCAATATTTAGAATTTGAGCAATCACTTTCTGAATCTAAAGAACAGTTAACAAGTGACATTATGTCTCAAGTTCCACTGTTTAAAGAAGCTGTTAAAGCTAAATTTAGTCAAATATAAGGATGTGGTGTGAGTAGAATTTTACTATTGATTATTATGATATCAACTTATGCATTAGCATCTAGTGGTGCAGAGAGCGGAGGAACAGACATTGTTCAAAGAACAGTAAACTTTTTACTATTTTTTGGTCTTGTTTGGTACCTTGTTGCTGAACCTGCTAAAAACTATTTTGCTGCGAGAAGTCAGGGAATTGCTGACGAGTTGCAAAAAGTTCAAGATAAGTTAGGTGAATCTATTTCTCTTAAAAAAGAGGCTCTATCTAAAATTTCTGATGCTGAAAAGTTTGCAGAAGAATTAGTAACAGCTTCAAAAAAAGAAAATAAGATTATCAATGACAATATCATGCTTCAATGTGAAGCAGACTTAGAGACAATTACTAAGCAAAATACAGTTTTAATGGAGTTTGAACAAAGAAAAATGGTTCGTACTGTTGTTGAAAATATATTAAGCGAAGTTCTAAGTCAAAGTAGTGATAGTTTCGATAAAGAAGCTATGGCTAGTGTTATCTTAAAGAAGGTGGCATAAATGGAAGAGTTAATTGCAAAAAGATATATCAAAGCTCTAAAACAGAGTTCTGATGCCCAAGCGATGCAGAATATGACTGTTATATTTTCAGCTCTAGCTGAATCATTTAACGATTCAAAATTCATGGAAATTATTAACAATCCAATGGTAAGTAAAGAACAAAAGTCAGAAATACTTTTAGCAGCAGTAAAACCTGCAGAGTCTGAAACTATTAATTCTTTAATGAAATTACTTGTAGAAAAAAATCGTACTTCTATCATCCCTGCTTTAGCAGAAGGAATGAGAAAAGATACGGCTAATTCTAGTAAAACTTACGCTGGTGTTGTATATAGTGATAGTGATTTAGATGCTAAAGTTATAGAAGATTTAAGTAGTGGTTTAAGTAAAAAATTTGATTCAAATATCTCATTAAATTTTATTAAAGATGATTTTAATGGTATTAAAGTGGATGTAGAAGACCTTGGTGTAGAGATTAATTTTTCTAAAACAAGAATCAATAATCAAATAATAGAACATATAGTAAAAGCAATTTAACTTGATGAGAGGAGAAAAGTAGTGGTAGCAAAAATTCAAGCTGATGAAATCAGCTCAATAATTAAAGAACGTATCGATAACTTTGAATTAAGTGTTGATATTAACGAAACAGGTAAAATCGTTTCTTATGCTGATGGTGTTGCACAAGTTTACGGACTTAGCAATGTTATGGCTGGTGAAATGGTAGAGTTCGAAGAGGGGACTCAAGGTTTAGTAATGAATCTTGAAGAAAGCGCAGTAGGTGTTGTTATTCTTGGAGCAGGTGTAAACCTAAAAGAAGGTATGTCAGTTAAAAGACTTGGTAAACTTCTTAAAGTTCCAGTTGGTGACGCACTTTTAGGTCGTGTTGTCAATGCACTTGGTGAGCCAATTGATGGTAAAGGTCCAATCGAAACAACGGAAGTTCGTTTTGTTGAGGAAAAAGCACCTGGAATTATGGATAGAAAATCTGTTCATGAGCCTCTAGCAACTGGTATTAAAGCAATTGATGCTCTAGTTCCAATTGGTCGTGGTCAACGTGAGCTTATCATTGGTGACAGACAAACTGGTAAAACAACAGTTGCAATCGATGCAATCATTAACCAAAAAGGTAATGGTGTTTCTTGTATCTATGTTGCAATAGGTCAAAAAGAATCAACTGTTGCTCAAATTGTTCGTCGTTTAGAAGAACATGGTGCAATGGAATATACAATTATTGTTTCTTCTACTGCAGCTGAAGCAGCAGCACTTCAATTTTTAGCTCCATATACTGGTGTTACAATGGGTGAGTACTTCCGTGATAACGCTAGACATGGTCTAATTGTATATGATGATTTATCTAAGCATGCAGTTGCATACCGTGAAATGTCACTTATTCTTCGTCGTCCTCCGGGCCGTGAAGCATATCCTGGAGATGTTTTTTATATTCACTCTCGTCTTTTAGAAAGAGCTGCTAAGGTTTCTGACGAATGTGGTGCTGGATCACTTACTGCTCTTCCTATTATTGAAACACAAGCTGGTGATGTTGCGGCATATATTCCAACTAATGTTATCTCTATTACAGATGGTCAGATTTTCCTAGAGACTGAACTATTTAACTCGGGTGTACGTCCAGCAATTAATGTTGGTCTTTCTGTATCTCGTGTTGGTGGTGCTGCTCAAATTAAAGCTACTAAGCAAGTTGCTGGTACTTTACGTCTTGACCTTGCTCAGTATCGTGAACTTCAAGCATTTGCTCAGTTCGCATCTGATCTTGATGAGACATCTCGTAATCAACTAGAGCGTGGACAAAGAATGGTAGAAGTTCTTAAACAAGGACCTTTCTCTCCTCTATCTGCTGAGAAGCAAGTTGCTATCATTTTTGCTGGTAATGAAGGTTTCTTAGATGATTTTGATCCATCAAATGTAGTTCGTTTTGAAGCTGAGTTATATCCATTTATTGAAGCGTCTTATCCTCAAATTTTTGAGAATATTAGAAGTACTTCAAAAGTAGATGATGATACTAAAGCACTATTAATCAAAGCACTTGAAGAATTCAAAGCTACTTTCGTAGTAGCATAAGGAAAACTTTATGGCAAACTTGAAAGATATTCAAAGACAGATAAAGAGTGTTTCAAATACTCAAAAGACTACTCGTGCAATGAAGCTTGTATCTACTGCAAAGCTTCGTCGTGCTGAAGAGCTTGCAAAACGCTCACGTCTTTATGCTGCAAAAATGAATCAGGTTATTGCCGAAATAGCTGGACGCATAAAATGTAATAAAGTTGGAGGAATTGACAATCGCTGTTTTGCAGATATTGAAAATCCAAAAATGGTTGACATTATTTTTGTTACTGCTGATAAAGGTTTATGTGGTGGTTTTAATATTCAAACTATTAAAGCTGTTAAAAAACTTATTAAAGAGTATAAAGATAAAAATGTAAAAGTGCGTTTACGTGGTATCGGTAAAAAGGGTGTAGAGTTTTTTAAATATAATGAAGTTGAGTTATTTGACTCTGTTATAGATTTAAGTTCAAAACCTGATAAAGAAAGAGCTGATGAATTCATCATGACTTCTATTGAAGATTACAAAGATGGTAAAATCGATGGTCTTCATATTATCTATAATGGTTACAAAAATATGATAACTCAAGAGTTACATGTTAATAATGTATTACCTGTAGATACAACAAATTTTGAGTGTGAAGAAATTCAAAACTCAATTCTTGAAATAGAAGCTCAAGATGAAGAGCATATGCTAGACTCTTTAGTTAGTAGATATGTTGAATACGCTATGTATTATGCACTTATTGATTCAGTTGCGGCTGAACATGCGTCTAGAATGCAAGCGATGGATACAGCAACTAATAATGCTAAAGATATGGTTAAGTCACTAAATGTTCAGTTTAATAAAGCTAGACAAGCAGCTATTACTACAGAACTTATAGAAATTATAAGTGGTGTGGAGTCTATGAAATAATGGAGAAAAATATGATTGGTAAAATAAGCCAGGTTATGGGACCGATTGTTGATGTTGATTTTGATGGATATCTTCCAATAATTAATGAAGCAATCGAAGTTCAAGTTAGTTTAGAAGGTACTGAAAGACGTTTAGTACTTGAAGTTGCAGCTCACTTAGGTGATGGCCGTGTAAGAACAATTGCAATGGATATGAGTGAGGGACTAGTACGTGGTATGAATGCTACAGCTACTGGTTCACCAATTAAAGTTCCAGTTGGTGAAAAGGTACTAGGTCGTATCTTTAACGTAATTGGTGAGACTATTGATGGTGGAGAACAAGTTTCTGACGCTCCTACTTGGTCTATTCACCGTGAGCCTCCAGCTCTAGTTGATCAATCAACTACTACTGAGATGTTTGAAACAGGTATCAAAGTTGTTGATTTACTTGCTCCTTATTCTAAAGGTGGTAAAGTTGGTCTATTCGGTGGTGCTGGTGTTGGTAAAACAGTTATTATTATGGAGCTTATTCATAATGTTGCAATGGGTCATGATGGTCTATCTGTATTTGCTGGTGTTGGTGAGAGAACTCGTGAAGGTAATGACCTTTACCACGAGATGAAAGATTCTAATGTACTAGACAAAGTTGCACTTTGTTATGGTCAAATGAGTGAACCTCCAGGAGCACGTAACCGTATTGCTCTAACAGGTCTTACTATGGCTGAGTACTTTAGAGATGAGAAAAATCTTGACGTTCTAATGTTCGTTGATAATATTTTCCGTTTTGCTCAATCAGGTTCTGAGATGTCAGCACTTCTTGGTCGTATCCCTTCAGCTGTTGGTTACCAACCAACTCTAGCTCGTGAAATGGGTGCTTTACAAGATCGTATTACATCAACTAAGAATGGTTCAATTACTTCTGTTCAAGCTGTTTACGTACCAGCAGATGATTTAACTGACCCGGCTCCGGCTTCTGTATTTGCTCACTTAGATGCAACAACAGTGCTTAACCGTAAAATTGCTGAAAAAGGTATTTATCCTGCAGTTGATCCGCTAGATTCAACTTCAAGATTACTTGATCCACAAATTATTGGTGAAGAGCATTATGGTGTTGCACGTGGTGTTCAACAAACACTTCAAAAGTACAAAGATCTTCAAGATATCATTGCGATTCTTGGTATGGATGAACTTTCTGAAGATGATAAAAACATTGTTGAAAGAGCTCGTAAAATTGAGAAATTCTTATCTCAGCCATTCTTCGTTGCAGAAGTATTTACTGGTTCACCAGGAAAATATGTTTCTCTAGCCGATACTATTAAGGGTTTCAAAGCAATCCTTGATGGTGAATGTGATGATATGCCGGAAAATGCATTCTACATGGTTGGTGGTATGGATGAGGCAATTGAAAAAGCTGCAAAGCAAAAAAAATAACTCAAATATACTAAAGGACTGTAATGGATAAGTTAAAACTTGAAATCCTAACTCCTAATGGTGAAATCTTTAACGATGACGTCGTTAGCGTAACTCTTCCTGGTGAAGAGGGTGAGTTCGGTGTTATGCCACATCATGCTTCATTATCAACTTTGTTGGAAGCTGGTGTTATTGATATCGAAAAAGATGATAAATCAGTTGAGTCAATTTTAATAAACTGGGGTGTAGTTCAAGTGGACGAAGCCAAAGTAATTGTTTTAGTTGAAGGTGCTGTTGCTATTCGTGGAGATAATGAAAGCGATATTGCAAATGCACTTGAAGAAGCTAAGCAACTTATTAATGATATTGCGGATGCAAATCCTGCAATTGCTTCTGTTTCAGCACGAATTGAATCAGCAGCTAAAAGATTACTATAGTCAATGATCAACAATCTCATAGATTTTTATCTTAAAAGTCACCCAGTAACTTTGGGTGTACTGACTCTATTGTCAGTATATTTCATAGTCCTTAACTGGGTATTTTTCTATCGCTTTTTTTCTATTAACTCTTGGCTCGAAATTGAAAATAGCTCTTTAGAGAGTCTTCTTTTAGGAGCATCAACTGTTAATGATAATTCTTTTTTAAATAATTTTATAAAAACGAGTACAAATATTAATAAAGAGATCTTAGATTTAGGTATGTTAGCTGCTACTAAAGAAGCAACAAAAGGCTTGTCTTTGCTCTCAATCTTTGCATCTACTACACCTTTTATTGGTTTGTTTGGTACTGTTGTGTCTATATTAGATACCTTTACTCATATTGGCCAAAGTAGTGGAAGTATGTCTGTAATATCTAGTGGTGTTTCAGATGCATTAGTAGCAACTGCAGCTGGTATATTTGTAGCAATATTTGCATATACTTATCATCAGATTTTAAAAAGAAAATCATTCGAACTAGTTAGTCTTCTTCAGATGCAAAGTGATGCAGTATTATCTAGAAAAGTTTAACATTATGTATGATTGGGAAGATAAACCAGAACTAAATATTACGCCACTTGTGGACGTAATGTTAGTTTTACTAGCAATTTTAATGGTTATTGCTCCAAATATAATTTATGAAGAGCATATTAAATTACCACAGGGCTCAATGAGTCAACAACTATCTAAAATATCACCTGTTCACATATCAATAGACAAAGAACTAAATGTTAAAATAAATAAAGATAATTATCAACTACATGAATTCATGGATAATTTTTTTCTTTATTCTAAAAAGTTAGACTTAAAAGCAACTGTCCTTATTAGTGCAGATAAAACTTTGGATTATGGTGTTGTAATGTCAGTTTTAGCTGCAGTAAAACAAGCAGGTTTTTCTGAGGTTTCATTAGCTACTAATGGGTAATAAAAACTCCTACTTCTACATAAGTGGTTTTATTTCAATATCACTTTTTATGTTTTTCTTATCTCTAATAATTTATATGTTATTTTCAAAATCAAATATTGATACATACGCTTTGAAAAAAGATAATTACATATCTATATCTTTAGATGTTCCTAAACTACAAACAAGTAAAAAAAGAATTATTAAAACACCTATTGTAGAAGAAAGTGTAGTTGAGCCTGGCGATGTAAATATTGATGATCTGTTTAGTGATGTTTGGACTAAAAAAATCAAGAAAGTTAAAAAGATAGAAAAAAAAGTTGATAATAAGAGATTATTAGAAATTGGAAAGAAGTCTAAAAAAATAGATAAAAACAGTGTTAAGTCTGTCTCTGAAAAATTAACAGATAATAGTAATATTAAAAAAAGTGACGATTCTGAAAAATTGTCAACTGCGAATGCGGTTAATGAATATTTAGCTAAAATTCAGGCATTAGTTTACCAAAACTTTGTTCCACCTCAGAACTCTCAAGGTCATAGTGTTAAGGCTGTTATTGAATTAAGTGCTATTGGTAAGGTTATGGATTTTAGAATCTTGACTTATTCTGCCAAAAGTAATTTGAATGATGAGTGTGACAAAATAAAAGACAGACTAATTGGTATATTGTTCCCTGCAAATCCGCAAAACAAATCTGGCAATTATATAGTTATGTTAACATCCAAGGAGTAATTTTGAGAATATTATTTATACTTTTATTTGTATTTAGTTTATCGTATGCCAATGATGCAACGATAGAGGTTATTAAAAAAGTTGAATCACTTCCAACTATGGCAGTTGAAGATTCATCAGTAAGTTATGATGACACGTTTAGATTGAGATTTTTTAAAGCACTTGTTGCAGATTTGAATGTAATATCATTATTTAATGTAGATAGACATCACCGTAAAACACACTATAATAAGTCAGATGTTATGGTAGAAAATAAAGATGTTGATTATGTTCTTAGATATAGAATGTCTGAGGATGATGATGGTGCTCTAAACCTTGATATAAAGCTAATTAGTGCTAGTAATGAAGTTTTAAATAAAAAATATAGAATTAGTAGAAAAAATGTATATGTATTTGTTTCTCATACTATAGCTTATGATATAAATGAATTTATGGGTGCACCTTCTGTAGAATGGATGAAGCGAAGAGTTGTATTTTCAAGAGTAGTTGCTCCTAAAAAAACAGAAATAGTGATTTCAGATTATACTCTTGCATATCAACATACAGTAGTTAAGGGTGGTTTTAATGTCTTTCCTAAATGGGCCAATAAAGCTCAAAATAAATTTTATTATACATCTTTAGATGGGAAAAAACCAACACTAAAACATGTTGACATAAAAACTGGAAAAAGCAAAGCAATAATATCTTCTGAAGGTATGATGATTTGTTCAGACGTTAGTGATGATTCAAAAAAACTACTATTAACAATGGCTCCAAAAGGTCAACCTGATGTTTATTTATACGATGTAGATACTTTTAAAACTAAAAAGATAACTAAATATGCTGGTATAGATGTTAATGCTCAGTTCATGGATAATAAAAATATAGTTTTTATTTCTGACAGGTTAGGGTATCCTAATGTTTTTTCTAAAAAAATTGATACTAATAGTGTAGAGCAAATGGTTTACTATGGAAAAAGTAATGCTTCATGTAGTACTCATGGTGAATATATAGTTTACAAAGCAAGAGAAAGTTCGAATGTCTTTTCAACTAATACATTTAACTTGCACCTTATTTCAACTAAAACAGACTTTATTAGAAGATTAACAGCTACTGGTATAAATGAGTTTCCACGTTTTTCAAAAGATGGAGACGCTATATTATTTATTAAAAATTACAAAGCTCAAAGCTCAATTGGAATTATAAGATTAAATTATAATAAAAACTATTTGTTTCCCCTTAAATATGGAAAGTTACAAGCAATGGATTGGTGAAAAAATAGTAATATAGATAAAATTCATCACTTTAGCACGTGATATGTTAACTTATTACTCTTTTTTTGGTACAATCTAACAATTTAAATTCAAGGTAAGTAAATATGAAAAAAATAGTATTCTCAAGTGTTCTAATGGCAATGTTAGTTTTTAGTGGATGTGCAGACAAAAAGCCGGCTGTTGATGAAAAAACAACACAAGAAGTAGTTGCTCAAGAAGTTGAAGCTGTAAAAACTGAAACTGTATCTGCACAAGATTCTAGTGTTAGTGAAAGTGATATTTCTAAATCAGATTTAAATGAAATAAGTATGGCAAATTTAGAGAGAGATTTATCAACTGTTTATTTTGATTTTGATAAGTTTGTAATTCGTGCTGATATGCAAAATAAAGTTGCTAATAGTGCTTCAGTAGCAAAGGGTGCAGCAAATACATTTACTGTTAAACTTGAAGGTAATTGTGACGAATGGGGTAGTGATGAGTATAACTTTGCACTAGGTTTAAAAAGAGCTTCTACTGTAAAAAAAGCATTAATTGCTGAGGGTGTAAATGAGACTCGTATTACAATGGTAAGTTATGGTGAAAGCAATCCAGCATGTAGTGATAAAAATCAAGACTGTTGGGCAGAAAATCGTCGCGTTGACTTTAAATTACTTCCATAATCTATGAATCGCATTTTTTTAGTTGCTATATTCGCAGCTATTCTGCCTTTTAATTTAATCAGTGCTGAACCATCTGCGTTCGGTGCTGGTAATCTAGAAACATCTAAACCTTATGGCTTAACTTCAAGCGAAAAGGTTATCCTTCAAAATAAAAATAAACTCAAAAAAGTTGTTGTTAAAAGTAATAATCAAGCTAATGAAGTTGATTCTTTAAGAGAAAGAATTGATGGTTTACAGACTATTATTGAGGGTTTAAGTAGAAAATCTCAAGTTAATAAATTAAAGCTCAAAGACTTAGATAAAAAGAATACTGATGAACAAATTAGTTCAAATGAGTATGAACGAAGATTAAGTGAAATATCTCAAGCAAATGCTTTAGAGATTAAAGATCTCAAGCTTGCTGTTGTTGAACTTACTGCTTTGTTAAATATAGTAAATTCAACATATGTTACTAAAGATGAGTTTAATACTTTAGTTAGTGATTTTAATAAGTTTAAAGAGTTGGTTTCTAAAGAATTAAAGAAAAATTCTAAGCCTAAGATTTCTAAGTTAGAGAAGATGTCAAATGCAGAAGTGGCAAAATTGGCAAAAGTCAATTATGATAAAAAATACTATACAAAGAGTATTAAGTATTATAATCAATTAATCAAAAAAAATTACAAACCTGCTCGCTCACATTATATGATGGGTGAGATAAAATATTATAGAAAGAATTATGCAGATGCAATCGCATATTTTAAAAAGAGTGCTTCTTTATATTCAAAGGCTTCTTATATGCCTGTGTTAATGCTTCATACGGCAATATCTATGGATAAAACTGGTGATAATAAGAATGCTCAATCTTTTTATAAAGGTGTAATTGCTAAGTTCCCAGGCTCTAAAGAAGCTAAAATGGCAAAAAATAATCTTAATAAGATTAAGTAGTTGCATAATATTTTACTAATATTATGTATTTTTATGTTAAAATCCCAAAAATTTAATAAAGGCTAATATAATGGCAATAGAAGCAAATCAAATAGTATCATTAGAATATGAAGTTCGTGATGGAGAAGAAGTAGTAGATAGTAATGTAGGTGGAGCACCTTTAGTGTTTATGTTTGGCAAAGGTCAAATAATTCCAGGTTTAGAAAATGGAATTGCAAATATGACAATTGGCGAAAAAGGCGAAGTACTTGTTAAAGCTGAAGATGCTTATGGAACTCATAACCCAGATGCTAAACAAGAAGTTCCTCAAGATCAATTTGCTGGAATTGAACTTGAAGTAGGTATGACTCTTTATGGTCAAGGTGAAGATGGTGGAACAGTTCAAGTTGTTGTTAAAGAAATAGGAACAGAAACTGTAATCATTGACTTTAATCACCCTCTTGCTGGAAAAAATTTAGTATTCAATGTAACTGTAAATAATGTTAGAGATGCTTCTGCTGAAGAAGCTATGACAGGTGTTCCTGCTGAAAACCAAAAAGAAGATGGTTGTTGTAGTAGCGAAGGTTCTACTACTGGTGGCGGCCACGGTTGTGGATGCAACTAATTTTATAACTGCTTCGGAATCTTCTCACCAAGCATTTAAAACAGCAACACTTTTGAAAACACTTAGTGTTAACTCTCTGATTTCCGGAGAGGTAGGTGTTGGCAAGAAAAGCCTTGCACAATATATACTTCCAGATGCTACTGTTATAGAAGCATCTGATTTTGATGAAATACTTAGTACACTGGAGAGTGTTAACGAGCTTATTATTATCAATTTAGAAAATTCTCCTAATATAAAAAGAATTGTCGATTCTATTAATCTAAACTCGGTTAGAGTTATTGCAACAGCTAAAAGTTCTTTTTCAAATGAACATATAGATGAGATTTTTAGTGTAAAATTTGATATTCCTCCTCTTCGCGACAGACTAGAAGATGTTGAAGAATTAGTTGAAATGTTTATCAATGAAGCGTCATCTTTATTTTGTAGTAGTAAAAAATTTAATACTGAAAATTTCACTCCTGACTTATCTCAAAACTCAAATTCACTTAAAAGACAAGTGATGATTCACTCTTTGTTACAAGATATAAAAGAGACTGAATTAATGGATATTATAGAGAATTACTTGCTTGATAAGTTAGGTTCACAAAGTGACTATAGAAACTTTTTACATCTATATGAAGTTCCACTTATTAAAGCAGGGCTAAGTAGATTTAAATCACAACTTCAATTGTCTGATAAGTTAGGTTTAAATAGAAACACATTAAGAAAAAAAATATCAGATAATAAAGAATATTTATAACAAATGAGGTAAGAATATGAATAAAATAGCAATGATATTTGCAGGACAAGGTAGTCAAGCAGTAGGCATGGGTCAAGACTTTTATAATAATTCAGATGTTGCAAAAGAGATGTTTAACAAAGCTGGAGAGAGAATTGGTGTTGATTTTAAAGAACTTATTTTTGAAGAAAATGAAAAGTTAGCTCAAACAGCATATACACAACCGGCAATACTTCTTGTTCAAATGGTAGCATATCGCCTTTTTAAAGATGCTTGTCCAGATGTGCAAGCAACACTATTTTTAGGTCACTCACTTGGTGAGTTTTCTGCTCTTTGTGCAAGTGGAGCTATTGACTATATAGATGCAGTTGAGTTAGTTCACAAACGTGGTGCTTTTATGCAAAGTGCTTGTGATGAAATAGAAGCTGGTATGATGGCTATCGTTGGACTCGATGATGCTAGTGTTGAAGCTATTTGTACAACTGCTCAAGCAGATGGTAAAAAAGTTTGGCCTGCTAATTACAATCAAGATGGTCAATTAGTTGTTGCAGGTATGAAAAGTGATTTAATTTCATTGGAACAAACATTCAAAGACGCAGGTGCTAAAAGAGCTCTTTTACTTAGCATGTCAGTTGCTAGTCATTGTGAAATTTTAACTCCAGCTCAACAACCATTAGCAGATATAATGCAAACTATGATTAAAGACGAATTTAGTGCACCAATTATCTCCAATGTAACTACTGCTCCTTATAGTACAAAAGATGAAGCAGTTGCTTTACTTAAAGATCAACTAGTTAAACCTGTAAAATACAAGCAGTCAATCTTAGCAATTACTAATGATGTAGATGTAGCTATTGAATTTGGAAATGGTGTTACACTAAAAGGGTTAAATCGTAGAATTGCTAAAGATCTTAAAACATTAAACATATCTGACATGGCTACTCTTGAAAAAGTTTCAGAGGAAATTTGCAACTAAGATGAGAGTTACACTTGCTCAAACATCACCTAAGTTAAATCGATCTAACTTAAGTGATATCTGTACTACTATTAAAGAGCATATCAATACAAGTGATTTGATAGTATTTTCTGAATTATCTTTAAACGGTTATTTGTTGCAAGACAAACTGTATGAAGATGCATGGAACATAGATGAACTTAATCGACTAGAAGTTTTGAGTCAAGAAGTTGATATTATTGTTGGTGGAGCTATTAAAGATGGTGATTCATTTAGAAATGCAGCTTTATATTTCTCTAATGGAAATCTTCTAAGTCAACACAACAAAGTTCATCTACCAAATTATGGTATGTTTGAAGAAGCAAGGTATTTCAAAGCAGGAAAAGTTTTTGAAAGCTTTGTTAGTCAATTTGGTAAAACTTCTATGTTAGTTTGCGAAGATCTATGGCATGAATCTGTTCATGTTGATTTGATAAAAGAAAACCCTGATTTAATTATAGCTCTTGTAGCATCTCCAGCACGCGGATTTAGTGATGATGGATTGTCAATTGAAGATAAATGGTACTCAATAATTAAAACAGTAGCTTCTGAGTGTAAGGCAGAAATTATTTTTGTTAATAGAGTCGGTTTTGAAGATGGTTTAGGATTTTGGGGTGCAAGTTGCATAGTAAACAAAGAGGGCAAGATGATACATAAATTGCCTCGTTATGAAACAATTATAAAAACATTTAATATATAGGAATAAGAATGAAAATAGCAATAATGGGTGCAATGCCAGAAGAAGTGGCTCCAATACTAGAAAAACTAGGAACATATAAAACAACTAAGTACGCAGATAACGAATATTACGAAGCTTCGTATAAGGGTGTTGATATAGTTGTTGCTTATTCTAAAATAGGTAAAGTATTTTCTACTTTAACGGCTAGTACAATGATTCAACATTTTAATTGTGACAAACTACTCTTTAGTGGTGTAGCAGGTGGAATTAATCCAAATCTAAAAATTGGAGATTTAATAGTAGCAACAAAATTATCTCAACATGATTTAGATATAACAGCCTTTGGTCATCCAATGGGTTTTGTACCAGGGGGGAGTGTTTTTGTTGAGGCAGATAAAGGATTAATTGAACTTTCAAAAGAAGTTGCAAAAGAGTTAGGTAAAACTGTACAAGAAGGTATTATCGCTACTGGTGATCAATTTGTTCATGATGAAAAGATTAAAGATACTATTGTGAAAAATTTCAATGCTGATGCTTTAGAGATGGAAGGTGGCTCTGTTGCAGTTGTATGTAAATCATTAGGCGTGCCATTTTTTATTCTTCGTGCTATAAGTGATACAGCTGATACTGATGCAAGTTTTTCATTTGATGAATTCATGGTATCGAGTGCAATTATATCTGCAGAGTTTATTATGAAAATGGTAGATAAGGTAATTGTTAAATAAATGAAAAAAATATGCCCATCTAAAAAAATAATGTCTAAACTTGGTAAAACAAATGCCGAATTTGGCTTGATAGAAGAGGGCGATAAAATTTTAGTCGGCCTAAGTGGTGGAAAAGACTCTCTTACTATGATTCATGCAATGGCTGAACAGCAAAGACGCGCACCTTTTAAATTTGAGTTTATTACTGTAACTGTAGGTTATGGTATGGGTGAAAACTATGACGCACTTGCTCAACACTGCAAAGATTATAATATAGAACATATTTTTCATGATACTAAAATATATGAATTAGCAGAAGAAAAGATAAGAAAAAATTCATCATTTTGTAGCTTCTTCTCAAGAATGAGAAGAGGAACGCTTTATGGTGTAGCTGAGAAACATGGATGTAATAAACTTGCTCTTGGACATCATATGGATGATGCAGCAGAAAGCTTTTTTATGAATTTTATTTATAATGGACAAATGCGTTCTCTTGCTCCTAAATATAGAGCTGAGAATGGTTTAATAATTATACGTCCACTTATTCAGATGCGGGAGCGACAACTATCTGCATTTGTTAAAGATAACGAACTTAATGCCATAGGCGATGAAGCATGTCCTGCAATGCGTTTTGATATTAAAATGCCTCATGCTAGAGCTAATATGAAGAAGATGTTATCTAAGATGGAGCAAGATTTCCCATCACTGTTTACATCTATGAATGCAGCATTTAAAAATATTTCTATAGATAGTTTTTTTGATAAAGAGAAATTTAGTATTTAGATTCTAAGTTTTCTTCATCTTTAGCTATTTGAGACTTTTTATCATGAAGAGTCTCTTCTTTTAATGTTTTTAGAAATTCTAAAATATTTTCTTGATAAGAGATAATATCTCTATCTCTTGTTAACTCTAAAAAAGGCTGCAAAGATTCTATATCTATCTTCTTAGCATATCTTGGAACTATTTTTAATTCTTTTTGTATATGTAATACAAGAGTATCAATATCTAAACCATTATGGTCTTGTATCTTTTTAACCAACTCTTTTGTTGAGAGCATCAACACATTTGCTCTATCTTCATCGTTATATATATTCATACCAATATTCTTAACTATAGAATAACTATCTTGGTCAATCTCATCATTGGAAATAATAAGCAGTGCAAAAATTTTAGCACGGAACTCTAGTGAACCATGATGATGAACAAAAAATTCACGAAAGGCACTGAAAAAATGGTGTTTAAATTTAAAACTCAGTCTCATTCATATCCTTATGTAATACTTAAAATTTAAATATATATATA
>NZ_JADGFC010000164.1 GCF_016744025.1 Sulfurimonas sp. | reverse complement strand
GATTGTAGAGTTCGGCATGGATTCAAAAAGAAATAGAGATAAAGAGTTTCTAAAAAACAGGGCACTAGAAGCTAAAAAACTCATAGATAGTCTAAATCCGGATGTAGTTATTACTTCTGATGATAATGCTGAAAAATATCTTGTTAAACCATATTATAAAGACTCTAAAATACCTTTTGTATTTTGCGGAGTCAACTGGACAATAAAAGAGTATGGTTTTCCATATAAAAACATGACAGGTATGATAGAAATAAAACCTGTTAAATCTATCTTTAAAATAGCACTAAACCTTTCAAGAGGAAAAAGAGCTATATTTTTGGGAGAAAATACTTTTACAGATAAAAAAGACTTAACTTTTTTAAAAGAGTATGCCAAGAAACACAGTATTATATTAGATAGTTATTTAACTACAAATATCAAAGATTGGAAAATAGCTTATAAAAAAGCCCAGAAAAATTATGATTTTATTATATTAGGAAACCGCTCCATAATAATAGACTGGGAATACACTAAAATGAAAAGTTTTATATTTAAAAATAGCAAAATACCCTCTTTCTGTACAACTGATTGGATGATGCCGTACTCTACTGTAGGTTTAATTCCCATTTCTGCAGAGCAAGGCATCTGGGCAGCAAATACAGCAAAAGCCATCCTTAATGGCTACCCAATAGAGCATATATCGATAACAACAAATAAGCAATGGAACTACTATTTGAATTTAGAATTATTAAATGCTTCAAATATTAAGGCACCTAGACCTTTATTAATAAAATCAAAAAAATATGAAGAAAACTTTTAGTTTTTTACTTAGATATACATATTAATATTTTTTATGAATTAATCTTGTTATAATGTTTATATATCAAAATTAGGATTTGTAAATGTATTCTAAAAAAATAATTTTCTCACTATTACTTTTACTTCCATTATCCCTTTTTTCAAAAGACTTAAAAACTTGTGTATATATTAACTCTTATCATGTTGGATATTATTGGTCAGATGGAATTTCAAAAGAGATTAAGAAAATATTAAAAGATACTTGTAAGATTGTAGAGTTCGGCATGGATTCAAAAAGAAATAGAGATAAAGAGTTTCTAAAAAACAGGGCACTAGAAGCTAAAAAACTCATAGATAGTCTAAATCCAGATGTAGTTATTACTTCTGATGATAATGCTGCAAAATATCTTATAAAACCATATTATAAAGATTCTAAAATACCCTTTGTTTTTTGTGGAGTTAACTGGACAGTAGAAGAGTATGACTTCCCATATAAGAATGTTAAAGGCATAATCGAAATTAAGTCTATTAAAGCTATGTTTGAGATAGCTTTAAATATTACAACAGGAAACAAAGTTCTTTTTTTAGGAGAAAAAACTTTATCAGATTCAAAAGATTTGCTTTATCTAAAAGATTATGCAAAAAGAAATAATATAATATTAGATACATATTCAGCCACTACAGTAAAGAACTGGAAAATGGCTTACCTAGAAGCTCAAAAAAAATATGATTTTATTGTTCTAGGGAACTATGCAAGCATAAAAAACTGGAATGATAAAGATATATATGATTTCATATTTAAAAATAGTAAGGTACTCTCTTTATGTACATATCAAGGCATGATTCCTTACTCTATGGTAAGTTTAGTTTCTGTACCAGAGGAACAAGGTATATGGGCAGCGAATACTGCAAAGGCAATCCTTGATGGCTATTCTATTAAAAATGTTTTAATAGCAACAAATAAAAGATGGGCTCATTACCTAAATATGGAACTATTAAATTTGGCAAATATTAAAGTACCTAGGTCATTACTAATAAAATCAAAAAAATATGAAAGGAATTAATTTTGCAAAGATCTATTTTTTCCCTAAAAACTAAAATATTTATCTTTTTATTTAACACTTTAATGCTTTTTGTGGTTGGATATTTTCAATATAAATACCAAGAACAAGATTTGGAGACTAAGTTTAATGTTCAAGTAGATGCTATTGATAAACAATTCTCAAATAAAATAGCAACGATAAAAGGTGTTATAACATCTATTAGTAGTTACTATAAGTCTTCACCAGAGATAGACTCTTCTTCTTTTTCAACACTTGGAAAAGATTTACTTTCATACTATGACTACATAGATGGATTAGGTTTTGCTACCATAGTAAATAATAGTGAAAAGATTTCTTTTTCACAAGATATGCAAGACTCAGGTTTTTATGGATTTAAATTTAAAAATTATGATAGCTCTGCAAACTTAGTTGAGTCAACTACAGTCGCTCCAAGATATGCTCCTTTGATTTTTATAGAACCGTCTTCTTATAAATATACGCGATTTTATGGTTATGATATGTACAATGATGAAACATTTAAAGAAGCCTTTGTTAAAGCTTCCCTAAGTGATGAAGTAGCAATAAAAGATATGGTAAAAAGTAAGTTTGGCGATTATTTTCATTTCTTTATAAAAGCTACTTACAATGGTCATATTAAAGAAGATACTGATGAATATAGATTTAAAAATACTAATGGTTTTTATATTATTAATATTAATCTTAATAATATTCTTTTAGAACTACAAGAAAAATATGCTCATTATAATATACAAGTAGTTGAACTTAACGCTTATGAGGATATTAAAAATCAAACATTATCTGAAGATACTTTAAACTTTAAAAAATTAGAATATTTTAAAAAAGTTGATGATTTTGAGAGAAGTCATCTTTACATATCTAAAAGATTAAAGTTTAGTGACTTTAACTTTTTAACTTTTACACTAACTATACTTCTTATAATATTTATGCAAATAATCTATGTTTATATTTGGCGTAAAGATACAATATCAAAAAATAAACTAAGATATAAAGCAACTCATGATTCTTTAACAAACTTATATAGTAGAAACTATTTTAAAGAAAATGCTCATATCAAAATTTCAAATGTTAAACGTAATCAAAAATATAAAGCGGCTGTGCTTTTTATTGATTTAGATATGTTTAAAGAAATCAATGACTCTTTTGGTCATAATTTTGGAGATAAAGTACTTATAAACATATCTCAACGTATAAGTCTAGTTATGAGAGAAAATGATATTCTTAGCAGACATGGAGGAGATGAATTTTTAATCTTCCTTGATGGGATTACAAGTAATAAAGAGATAGAAAATATAGTAAAGAAAATCATGTCTTGTCTTAGCAAACCTATATATTTTAATACAAATAAAATATCTGTAACTGTTAGTGTTGGTATTTCAATTTTTCCAAATGATGGAGATAGTGTTGATAATCTAATGAAGTTTGCTGATTCTGCAATGTTTAAAGCAAAAGATGATGGTAGAAATACTTTTAAATTTTATGATAAAGAAATGACAAGGGAAGTTTTACAAAGGGTAATTATGGAGAACAAGTTAAAAGAAGCGATTAAACATGATGAGTTTGTTGTTTTTTATCAGCCCCAATTTAATGGCATAACAAATGAAATTACTGGGCTTGAAGCACTTGTAAGATGGCAAGATAAGGAAAGAGGACTTGTTTTTCCAAATGACTTTATAATACTTGCAGAAAATACTGGACTAATTGTCGCTCTAGATAGACTAGTTATGAAGCAAGCTATGAATCAGTTTTGCATATGGAAAAAAGAGGGCTTAAAATTAGGAAGACTATCTCTTAACTTATCAACAAAACAGCTTAAAAGTGCTGACTTTATAGATGTACTTACTGATATGACTTCAAAATATGAGTGTTTGGCTGATGACATTGAACTTGAGGTTACTGAGAGTGGAATAATGGAAGATCCAACTGCATCTATTAAAAAACTTGAAAAGATAAGTGCCTTAGGCTTTAAAATTTCTATTGATGACTTTGGTACTGGATACTCATCTTTGGCTTATCTCAAAAAACTTCCTATTGACAAATTAAAAATAGATAAATCATTTATTGATGGTTTACCAGATAATGAAGAAGATATTGCTATCGCTCAATCTGTTATTGCCTTAGCAAAAAGTTTAAAGATGGACTTAATTGCTGAAGGTGTTGAAACGATAGAGCAAAAAGACTTTTTAGTAAAAAATGGTTGTCACAAGATACAAGGTTATTACTATGCAAAACCTATGAGGAAAGAAGATTTAGAAATATTTTTGAAACAGCATTCTGTATAAATCTCATACCAACTTCTGATACTATTAGCCTTCCATTTTTCTTGTTGCTCCTGTGTAGCGAGATACATCATCTTAAAAGCTGACTCAACAGTTGGAAAAGAGCCTTTAGATTTAGTCTTTCTTTTAATGCTTGCATTTAGGGATTCTATTGGGTTCGTTGTATAAATCATCTTTCTTACAGAATCTGGATATTTAAAAAAAGTGGATAGTTCAGCTCAATGGTTAGTCCAAGAAGCAGTAATATTAGGATATTTTTTACCCCATATATCATTGAATATAATGGTTCCCTTTTTCAAGACCAGTAAAACAAGTTTTCTTATTTCACCTCTTTACGATACCAGTGGTAACAGTTTTTGTCTCCTAGGGTCT
>NZ_JADGFC010000163.1 GCF_016744025.1 Sulfurimonas sp. | reverse complement strand
TACACTCATATTTAATCCCTATATTTTCTATTTCAATTTTATCATTTTTGAAATAAGAAAACAAATTTTACTGGTTCAGTTTTAGGGGTTCATTATAAAGAGAGATTATATTAAGAGTATATAGTCTTATATAGTAAAAGTTTAGACATATATTAATGCCACTTATGGCATAATGGTGACAAAGGAATAGTTATGAAACGATTAGACTTAGTACATAAAATCATTGCTAGAAAAGAACAGTTAAATATTACTATAGAGAATTTTGCTCGCCTTAGCGGTGTGAGTATAAGAACTATAAATAGATTGTTGAAAAATGAAGATGTGAAACTAAGTACCATAGAAGATGTTACAAATTTTCTAGGTTTAGATTTTGCTGGTAATGAGCAAATTTCTTTAAAAAATCTAAAAAAGAAAAGAGCTCATGATAAGGCGATTTTTTTAGCTTCTATAGTTCAAGGTACATCAGCATTAGAGATGCAAGGCTTAGAAGATGATAATTTAAGAGATATCATTAGTTCTTACGAAAAAGAATTTTTAAGCGGTAGTTATCAAGATACTCTATGGGTAGCATAGATGATTCACTCTACCAAGTCTATAGATGACGCGACTCCGCTTGATGATATCTCAGGATTAAAACTACCAAGTAGTAAAATTTACTCTCTTAAAGAAATTTATATTGCAGAAGCAAATAATATCGCACTCGCTACGATAAAGTACTTGTCTGCATCTCCATCTAAAAAGATAGCTCCATTTTCATATGAATGGTTAACTTCTCTTCATGAAGAGATGTTTGGAAATGTTTGGAACTGGGCTGGTAAATTTAGAAAAGTAGAGCTTTCTATAGGTATAAAAGCTTACAAAGTACCTACTGCTCTAAAAGATTTGGCAGATGATATAGCATTTTGGGATAAAAATAAAACATTTGATATATATGAAACTGCAACTAGAATACATCATCGTGCTGTACAAATACACCCATTTAAAAATGGAAATGGGCGTTGGTCTAGGATGTTGGCAAATATTTATCTAAGACAAAATAATTCTATGCCTGTAAAATGGCAAGAAGATTTGCTTTCAAAAGAAAATCCAAAAAGAGATGAGTATATAAAAGCTTTAAAAAGTGCCGATAATGGGGACTATACAAGTTTGATAGAGAAGCATAAAATTACATATGAATAAAAAAGGACAAAAATGGCGGAAATAAGCATAGTTGATGGATTGGACTGTTTTGCGGAGGATTTTAAAGATGTAAGTCTTCATGATGTAAAGATAACAAAAGCAGAGTTTGAAGCATGTACCTTTGTATCTTGTGACTTTAGTGAAACTTTCTTTTTGTCCTGTAGGTTTATTGAGTGTCGTTTTGTAAACTGTAATCTTAGTCTATTGAAACTGACTGATACTAAGATGAGCAATGTCACTTTTGAGTCTTGTAAGATGATTGGGATTGACTGGACTATGTGTGACTACAAAAGTTTACTTAGTGTTGAACCTTTACGATTTATAGAGTCTATCTTAAACGATAGTAACTTTTTTGGCTTGAAACTTGAAGACTTAGTTATGAAAGAGTGTCGAGTAAAAGATGTGGACTTTAGAAATGCTTCACTACCAAGAGCTGATTTTACTGCTTCAGACTTTAAAGGAACGTTATTTGAAAACACTAACTTGGAGTACGCTAACTTCACAGATGCACAAAACACTTACATAGACATACGTAAAAACCATCTCAAAAAAGCAACCTTTGACCGTTATGAAGCTTTGTTCTTACTAGAAATAATGGAACTTAACTTGGTGTAAAAGTCACTCTTGTGTTACAAATGATAACTCAAACTTTGTTCCATACTCAAAGCTAAAACTATAGTAGGCTTGGGGTAGTTTTTGGCTAAATTGTTTTATAAGTTTTAGCCCTAAGCCGTTATTTTTTTTATCTATATCAAAACCTAAGCCATTATCTTGTGCAATAAAAGTTATACGTGTATCTTTTTTCATAAGAGAGATATCTATAACACAATCTTCATCTTCTCTCTTATGCTTTATAGAGTTATTTAAAAGCTCATTTATTATCATACTTAACTCAACAGCAGAATTTATATCAATAAAAAAAGATTCTATATCTTTGTTGATAACTATCACTTCACCTGAGTAGATATTTTTCACTTCACTAATTATCTCACTTATGTACTCTTTGGAGTCTATATGGGCAAAGGTATCACTTTCATATAGGTACTTATGAACTATTGACATAGAGTTTATCCTTGAAATTATTTTTAGGTACGAATTTTTGATTATCTTATCTTGGACACTGTCTTCTTCTATCCACAATAGACCAATAATCATATGAAAATTGTTTTTCACTCTATGGTAAAGCTCTTTAAGTAAAAGCTCTTTTTCATTGAGAAGATTTTTTATATCTTGAGTCTTATCTTCTATCTGTGCTTTTAGCATAACTTCTTCATTGTTTTTTATGTCTATAAGCTCTTGTTGCATATCTAACCTTTCCTTTTGAAAAATATAAAAACGGTTTGTCAAGATGAGTGTAAAGAAAAGTATCTCAAAAAATGAACCATATAAAAATGAGTAACGGTTTATGTCATTGTTTTGAATCCAACCATTTGCCATAGCAGACATTAAAGAAACTGTTATCATGTAAATAGTCATTATGATTAGGTAGTACTTTACGTTTGCATCTTTTGTCTTTTTAAAAATAGATATAGCTGTAGAAAAAAGAACTAAAAATAGCACAGATGCAAGGCTATTCATAACTTCAAACCATGGATCGAAACTGATAACTATTAAGACAGATAATAGACCAAAACTAAGTGCAAAAATATTTAATGGAAGATATGCCTTTGGTAGGTTTTCTTTTACGTTTAAGAACTGGGATGAGAATAAAATCAAAAACATTATAAACAGGGGAGTAACCATGATAAACTTATGAAAATGACTAGCTACCGGAGTATAAAGGATAAGACCGCTGTATGAAGCAACCCATAAAACATAAAAAAATGTATACCCGCTGTAGTAGATATATATAGACTCTCTAAGTTTAAAATATAAAAATAAGTTTATAACTGAGATGATAAGAATAGCACCAAAATATAGCATATAGAGTAAATCTGGGTAATGACCACTTAGGGAGTTGAAGTGTTTTTTTGTATATATTTCAAACTCACCAGAAGTAGTGAGTTTTGAGTTTATTTTTACATAAAAAACTTTGTTTGCATCTTTGGGTATAACTATGTTAAAAGCTGGATTGTGATTTGAGAGACTTCTATCTTTAAGTGCAATATTTAGTCCATTTAAATCCTCTCTCCAAGTGTCATCTTCTTTTTCATATAAAACAACTTCACTAAAGTAAGGCTCACTCAGGTAAAGTACAAACTCTTCATTTAAACTACTGTTCTTCGCATCTATCTTAAACCAAAGATTACCTGTTTTAAAACCAAAGGTAAACTGACTAGAATTTTGAGTAAAAGTTTTGCTGCTTAGCTTGTTTATGTCTAAGATGCCAGTGTCATCATAATAATATCCTATATCAAAATGTTGCACTTTTTGCATGTTTTTAGGAAGCGTAACTACAGCCAAGAGTATGTTTGTGAATAATAATAAAATTAATATATAGCGCAACTTATTGTACCTTTTTTAAAATATAGCCAACACCAACAATATTTTCAATATCAAGATTTGGTGTTTTTTTTCTCAATCTAGACGCAGTGTCTCTAATAGTAGATGTTGATATTTCCTCTTTCCATACAAAACGCTTTATAGTTTCATAAGATGTGTTTGTGTTGATATTTTTGCAGAGTATATATAATAAGTCTATCTCTTTTCTTGTTAAGCTGATAGCTTCACTATTAAGTAAAAATGTTTTTTTAGACATATCAAAAGTTTGATTAGCCCCTAAATCTATTATGCAAGAGTCTTGTTCAGATTTTAACTTTGAATTTAAAATATATTTATCTCTCTCTTTGATTCTTTTAAGTGCAACACTAAGAGCTGATTCTACATCATTTTTATTAAATGGTTTAATCAAAAAGCCAAAGATATTTGTAGCGGTTGCTTCTGAAATAGTATTAGAGTCTCCAAAAGCTGTTGTGAAAATTATCGGTAAAAACTGTTCTTCATTTAATATCTGAGCTAAGGCAATGCCATCTACTGTACCATTTATATTTATGTCCATAAAAACTAAGTTTATGGAGTTGTCTTGTACAACTTTCATTGCTTCATCTAAGTTAGTAGCTTCATAAATATTGTCGTATCCAAGCTTTACTAGAATACGAGTTAGGTATTGAGTACTTATAACTTCATCTTCTACTACTATTAAAAAATTATATTCATTTTTGTCCAATATTTACTCTCTTAGTTGATTTTAAATAATAACATAATAATTTCCGTCAGTAATGCGATAACTTTAGAGTACTATAATGAACCCCTAAAACTGAACCAGTAAAATTTGTTTTCTTATTTCAAAAATGATAAAATTGAAATAGAAAATATAGGGATTAAATATGAGTGTA
>NZ_JADGFC010000162.1 GCF_016744025.1 Sulfurimonas sp. | reverse complement strand
ATATATGGTATTATACATTTTTGAATTTAAAATATAGTTTTATAGGTGCTTAAAATGCTAAATGAAGATGATTATAATGTTTTAAAGAGTAGTTTAATAGATTCACAAAGGCTTTTTGATAAGCTTAACAGTGTATCAAATAAAGCTAATGAACTTGATTATGATGAGAGTGGCTTGTACTCTGATGAAGAAGAAATATTAGAGAGACATTGGTTAAAGCTTAGCTCAAAAATCATAGATGCACTTGGAAAATCTCTAGAAGCCTACAAGATAGAACTTTTAAAAAACAAAAGCTTAGAAACTAGAAAATTATCAATAAATTTAGTAAAAGAAAATGAAGTTAGTAAAATTATAGTAGATTATAGTGAAGATGCTTCACTTAGCATCTCACAAATTAGTTGATATTATAAATATAAAGGAGAGTAATAATGGGTAGAGCCTTTGAATATAGAAAAGCGTCAAAATTAAAAAGATGGGGAGCAATGTCAAAATTGTTTCCAAAACTTGGTAAGATAATTACAATGGCTGCCAAAGAGGGCAGTAATGACCCAGATATGAACTCTAAGCTTCGTACAGCTATTATAAATGCAAAAGCTGAAAATATGCCTAAAGATAATATTGAAGCAGCTATAAAAAGAGCATCTGCAAAAGATACTGCAAGTATGTTAGAGGTAAACTTTGAAGGTAAGGCACCACATGGTGTTTTGATTTTTATAGAGTGTATGACTGATAATAATACAAGAACCGTTGCTAATGTTAAAAATATACTTTCTAAGCACGGTGGAGAACTCTTAACTAATGGATCATTAGAATTTATGTTTGATAGAAAAGCTCTTATTGAATTTTCTTTAAAAGATGGAATGGATCTTGAAGAATTAGAACTTGAGTTAATAGATGCAGGACTTGAAGAGATAGAAGCTGAAGATGGAGTTTGTTTAGTTACTAGTGACTATACAAGTTTTGGAACTCTTACAGAAGCTCTTGAGAGTATGGATATTGAAATAACAAAAGCAAATTTAGAAAGAATGGCTAATGTGCCAGTAAGTATTACAGAAGCTCAGCAAGTTGATATTGATAAAATATTAGAAAAATTAGAAGATGATGAAGATGTGCAAAAGGTTTTTACAAATCTATCATAATTAATCATATGCAATATATAAATAAAACATATACAAATACTCTTGAGGTAAAGCAATCTAAGTTTATTGCTTACCTTATCTCTTTCACAGACTTCAAAAAGACATTAAATTTACTAAAGCAAGAACATCCAAAAGCTAGACATTTTGTAGTAGCATACAGATATCTAAATGAGTTTAATCAAATAGTAGAACATTCAAGTGATGATGGGGAACCAAAAGGAACATCTGGAAAACCTTCTTTATTTGTACTACAAGGCTCAGACATAATCAATAGTGCAGTAATTATTGTCAGATACTTTGGAGGCACTAAACTTGGCACTGGCGGTCTTGTCCGAGCATATAGTGATGCTGTAAATTTAGTTGTTGAAAAAGCCGAATTTTTTGAGTATAAAGAAGAAAAAGAAATTAAAATATATTTTGAATACTCAAACATCAGAATAGTTGAATATGATTGTTTAGCATTTGATATTACAATTGTTGAAAAAACTTTTGATGTAGGTGCAATTTATAAATTAAAAGCTTCGAGAGAGAGTATTGAAAGGTTGTTAAATAAATTGGACAGATTAGTAAAGCTTGTAGAGTAGATAAAAATATCTACCTACCTTGAACTGCATTACCCATGTCCCACATAGGTAAAAATATACCAAGAGCTAAGAGAATAACCATAGATGCAATGATAAGTAACATTATTGGTTCTATGGCTTCGGATAGACCATCGATAATAGCATCAAATCTCATTTTGTAATACTCCGCAACCTTCTTTATCATAGTATCTAATGTACCACTATCTTCTCCAGCTCTAACCATTTGTATAATCATATTCTCAAAAAGTTTAGTTTCTGCTAGACCAGTGTTTAATGTACCACCTTTTTCAACAGTCATTCTAACTGAGGAAAGTTTTTTCTTGAGTGGCAAGTTGTCGATCATAGATATAGAAGTTTCAAGTGCTTCAGCAATTGGAATTCCGGCACGAATAAGTTCTGAAAAAACTAGAGTAAAACGGCTAAGTGTAGAGAACTTGATAATGTTATTTATTAGATATGTTTTAAGTAAAAATTTATGCCATCCAAATCTAATATCTTTGTAGTTATTAATAAGATATTTAAAAAGCGTAAAAGCTAAAAAGAGTGCAGCTAAAACATATGGACCATAGTTGTTAAATAAATATTCTAGTGTTAATAATATTTGAGTAGGCATAGGAAGCTCAGCATTTAATGACTCAAATATATCTTTAAATTGTGGAACAACATAAGATATTAGAATGGTAAATGCTATTGCCATTGCAATCATTACATTTCGAGGATATGCCATAGCTTTTTTAAATTTTATAACATTTGCGCGAATTTCTTCAAGCATATCTGCTAATGCGTAAAGTGATTCATCTAAATTACCTGTTTTTTCACCAAGTTGTACCATGGCAATTGTAAGGTTTCCAAGTTCAAAACGAAAGTTTTCCATAGAAGCAGACAAGGAATGACCTGCATTAATATCATCTGCCAATTTTCCAAAGACATGTTTTAAAGCTTGATCATCAGTTGAAGCTGCAATTTCACTAAGTGAATCATGAATAGATATACCAGCATTTGTCATAACTGCTAATTGTCTAATTGAAGCGATTTGAGCATCTGGCTTTATTTTTCTTTTTTTAATATTTTGAAAAAAGTTTGTTTTAAATCTTTTAAATTGTGCTTCTAAAGGCTCTTTGCCTTCAATGACTTTTATAATTAATCCAGAGTGTTTTAACTTGGCATAATCATTAGCTTCTTTTCTATCTTTAGCATATAATGGTATCTCTTCTCTTTTACCCTTTGTAAGAATAGTTGCAATAAAATATTTCATCCTTTAGCCACCCTTAGTACTTCTTCAATACTTGTAATGCCATCCAAAGCTTTTTGAATTCCATTTTCAAATATTCCTATAAAAACATCCTTAGTTGCCTGCTCTAACATGGCATCTTTAGGTGCACCTTTTGCTATTAGTGATGATAGCTCTTCCGTAACATTTAAAACCTCGCAAATCATCTCTCTTCCCATATATCCTGTATCATTACACTCTTTACAACCTTTACCTTTGTAAAATACTGAATTCTCAGGTATAAAGTTTTCTAATTCTTCTAAAGTAGAAGATGGAATTTTTTCTATTACCTTACATTTGTTACATATCTTTCTTACTAGTCTTTGAGCTTGTATAGCTACTAAAGCGCCACTAATTAGATAGTTTTCTATTCCCATATCAACCATACGAGGGATAGCACTAATTGAATCATTTGTATGTAAGGTAGAAATAACCATATGTCCGGTTAAAGCAGCTTTTATCGCAATTTCCAAAGTTTCTTGATCGCGAATTTCACCAATCATAATCTTATCTGGATCTTGCCTTAGAATTGATCTAAGAGCATCTGCAAAACTAAGACCAACTTTTGGATTAACTTGTACTTGCTGAATCAGATTCATTCTATACTCTACGGGATCTTCTACGGTAATAACCTTATCTTCTACATTTCTCAGTTCGTTGAGTGCTCCATACAATGTTGTAGTTTTACCACTTCCGGTAGGTCCAGTTACTAAAATGATTCCAAAATGCTCTTTAAGACCCTTTAATAGTTTGTTATAGCTCTGAATCCATACCTGCATCTTCGAGCCTTACAAGTGCCTTCTCTTTATCTAAAACACGCATAACAATAGACTCACCATATAAAATTGGTAGGGTAGATATACGAAAGTCATATTCTCTTTGCCCAACAGCAGTCGAAAAACGTCCATCTTGAGGCTTTCTTTTTTCAGCAATATCTAGATTAGCTAATAGTTTAAGTCTAGATGCTAAGGGTGGATATATATCTTTTTCAAAAATAAATATCTCAGCTAGTTTTCCATCAACTCTAGCTCGAACTACACAGTTTTTCTCTGTTGGCTCTATATGTACATCACTAGCTCTACCACGGATACAAGCTTTTAAAATAACATCAATTAGTAAAAGTATTGATGAAGCTTCTTGTTGTTCTTCAATAGAGTTTATAGAATTTAATTCATCACGTATTTTTGTCACTAAACCTTTTACACTATCTTTTAGCTCAACCTTAAATAAATATGACTGTATTTGTTTTTTTGTAGCAGTTGCAATTTTTACGATTTTTCTCGGGAATAGTCTCTGAATGGCTTCTTGTGCTTCTATATTAAGTGGATCACTAAAAGCAATGATTACATGCATATCATCTTGAGATATTGGCAAAGAAATATATTTTTTTAGCTGTGCTAAGGGAACACGACTTGTTAGTTGGTAGTCCATATCAATTGCATCTAAATCTAAAAAAGTATAATGGTTCCCTTTTTCAAGACCAGTAAAACAAGTTTTCTTATTTCACCTCTTTACGATACCAGTGGTAACAGTTTTTGTCTCCTAGGGTCTAA
>NZ_JADGFC010000161.1 GCF_016744025.1 Sulfurimonas sp. | reverse complement strand
CAGTTCTACAACTTGAGTGAGCTTGAAAACTCAAGCCATGAGAATGAAGCTTTGGAAATAGATGCAGAGTATGAGAAATTTGAAGATGAGTTAAAAGGTAAGTTGAAAGAACTTGAAAACTTCATTAAGACACTAAAATACAATGAAAACAAAATAGATCTAGAGATATTAGAACAAAAAGAGATTAGCAAAGGTAGCTATGAAGGCAAAATAAAACTGATTGAAGCTCAAAAAGAAGTGAAAATAAAAGCTATTTTTTCTTTAGAAAAAAAGCTAAAAACACTTCAGAGCAACAGAGTTGAACATGCATCTAAATGTCGCAAGCATGAGGAGAGGTACTTAAGTCTTCGAGAAAGCAATGCTAAAATCTTAGCTTCTAGAAGAAGAGATTTAAACGAAAATATTCTTAATGCAAGAGCAATAGCTTATCCAATAGAGAACAGCTTTAATGAGTTCTTGTCTGATGAGATAGACGGTTGGGAAAAAGAAATATATCCCATTATTGACAAAAATCTACTGAAGATGTCATGTAGTGAATTGCACCCTGAAGTAATAGATAGTAAGAATCCACTAGGATTTAAAATTAATGTTGATGCTCTTGATACTATACCGACCAAAGATGAAGCACTAGAAATAATTAAAAGATATAAAACTGAAAAAAATGAGATCTTAAAAAATTCCAAAGAAGTTTATAGAAATGAAATAGGAAAACTTGATGAGAAAAAAAATAGATTGTTATCTGACTTAGAAGTATGTGATAAAGAGATAGAAAATGCAATAGATGAAAAAGTAAACTTAGTAGCAGAGGAAGAAAAAAACTCACATATAATAAGTGCATTAATAGAAGAACTCAAGGGTGAGTTAATATCAATCAGCGATAAATATAAAAATAAAAGAGAGAAGATATACAAAGAGCTTGATGAATTCAACACAAGAGTAAATACATGTAATAATGATATAAAAATGAATAAAACAAATAAGCGTGAAAAGATTACTAAAAGTGCAAATAACAGGAATTTTAATATTGACCTGCTTAAAAAGAGTGAAACAAAAAAAGCTCAAGATGTAATAAAGATTGAAGAAAATAAGATTGAAGATTTAAAAGCAAGCATGGAATCAATGAGTGAAGATGAGATGATAGATGAGCTATCAAAAGAAATTGGAACACTAAAAGAAGCTTTTTTTAAATCAAGTGATGCTAAGAGATATTTAAAAGAGTATGAAGATACAAAACCAATGATTACTCAATTGCCTTCAATTCAAGCAGAGTTAACAAAAAAAGAAAAGATTAGTGCAAACAGAAAAGAAATGATTAAGAGGCTAGGTAAGCTAATTGCTGAAAGAACTAGCGAACTAAATATTAAAAAAGCAATTGTAGAAAAAATGCTAACAAAATACAATCAAGGACTAAATAAAATTAAAGAACTGGACCTTGATATATCTGAAGATAAAATTGCTACCGAGGAGATGTTAATTGACTTAATTATTGCATATGAAAACACACTTAGAGAATATGGAAACAAAAAATCTAAGTTAAGAGGTTGTATAGATAGGCTCAAAAAATTAGAGCCTCACTCTTTAATAGAACTCAATTTAAATTTGGACGGCTTTGGAGAGACAGAGAGTATTGCAGAGCTTGAGAATATAATGGATAGTTTAGGTGAACTGGAAAATTTTGAAAAAAATAAATATGAAAGTATAAAAAAACAAAATCATAATGACTTTAGTACATTTTTACGCAGCACCATACCAGGGAAGCTACAAAGTTTTGACGACTTAGAAAGTCGGTTTGAAAAAGCAAAATCTTCAATGAACAAAACCCTCTCACATGCTGACTTTGGTGTCATCAAAGAGATTCGCTTAATAACAGATAGTTCTAAGGCTAGAAACAACTCTATTGCCTCTTTACTGCAAGATTTGTCTAAGAAGACGAAAGACACAGTGAATTTATACTCAAGTAAATCATTGTTTTACCAAGATATTCCAAAGTCTGTTGAAAATATAAGAGACATCCAAGATATCTTGGAGGAGATAAAAAAGAAAGGTTCAAGTGGTGCAATTAACCTATTTGATACAATTGATTTATCAATGTCATATATAGAAAACGGTAAAAAGGTAGAAAACAAACTTAATATTAAAAATGAAAGTTCTTCCGGCGGGAATATTTTACTTAAAGTAGCAATTGCAATGTCTATCTTAAGTAGGTATGTTAAAACAATCTCAAAAGAGAGTCCATTCTTTTTAATTATTGATGAAATATCGAAGTTACAAAGTAAAAACCAAGATCTTATTCGTGAATATATTAATGAAAACGGATTTAAAACATTATTTATTACGCCCGACCCTGCATATCCTGACCCAGAGAGAGCAATATATTATACATTTAAGAATATACAAGAAGATGGGGAGATGCTAGAAATAAGGCAAATGAATATTATATAGCGTACTAATTGGTACGCTATATTTTTAATAAAATTTTAGTTATAATTTAGCGTACTAATTGGTACGCTTTAAGGAAACAGAAAATGTCTATAGATAAAGAGATACAAAAAATCATTTTGCACGACAAGAAATATATACTAGATGAAATAGCATTATTAAAAAAAGAACTGCTCTTGGAAAAGAAGATAGATTCTCTTATCGTCTTTATTGATGAGATGGATTCTCTTTTTTTAACAAACTTAGATATAAGAGCGAGAAGCATTAGTGAGCAAATAGCAATAAATTTTGACAAAAAATTAGAGATGCGTTGCTATATAAAAGGGGAAAAGAAGTTTATAAAAGGTTTCGGTAAGATTGGTCAAATAAAAATCGAAAAATTAAATAGTATTTTTAAATTTATTAATCTTATAAAATTACTTAAAAGTATGAGTGAGTCTTCTTTTTATGCTTCTCAATATTATCGTGCAGATAAATTATTTGATGAATTAGTAAATAAAGGCAAAATGGATGATTAAAGAACAATTAATACATTTTGATGATCTGGCAAAAGATTTACTTTTATGGGTTAAGCATTTTATATCCAACAAAGTGGCCATTCAAAAAGTAGATAATGGATACACTGATAAGAAACCAAAGAAAAATCAAGCAAAGGATGAAATCTTTTTTGATAGAAAAGAATGGCAAAATAAAATACTTGATACCGAGAGTATAGAAGAGTTTCAAGCTGCAACATTTGAAGTTAGAAATAATGGTTTAAAGAAGCTTTCTACGTTTAGCGTACCTACTATTCATTTGTATAATTATTTAATCAAACTAAAGAAGTTAAAATCTATTAGAGATGTCAACACAAATATTTTATATAATTATGTAAGTATAGAATATGCGAAATATAAAGATCACACTCAAAAAAGCTATTTTACACACATCAAAAGTCTTTTTAAATTTATAGACAAGTATTCCATCTCTAGCGATGATTTCATTTTTGACATAGGGATTACTCCTGTAGGTAAGAGAGCAAAAGCACCTGTTAATCTAAGTCCTAAAAAATCGATTAAATATCTTGAGCCGGATGATTTTGTAAAATTTATCAAGAGTATTAGTGGATTCAAAAGCAAGCACCCTAATCCAATGCTGCCAAATTTAATGTTAAAGATTTTTTGCTTTACAGGACTAAGAGCAAATGAACTTAGAAATATAGAGTTTGATAAAGATGTGAGTTTTAAAAAGATTAAACATAAAAAGTATTTAAAGCTGTATATACATGGGAAAAATGATATTGATAGATTTGCTCATGTAAGTTATGATCTAATAAAAAAAGAATACGAAGCATATCTTGCAGCTAGAGAAACTGAATGTAAATACTTATTCTACAATAGAGACAATAAACAGTATGCGGATAACACCATATACGATCTCGTGAAGAGAGTATTTGCAAAAGCCAAAGAAGTTGGTATTGATATAACGAACTTGGACACACACGGTCTTAGAAGGTCGTTTGCAACCTATCTCCATTCAAGAGGAGTTGCCTTTGATACGATATCAATAATTCTTGGTCATTCTGATAAGGAGTCGTCAGAATTTTATATCTTTGCATCTAAGAAAAGCTTTACTCAAGCAAGAGAATTATTAGATGATATATAATTCTACTATACATGATTTCTTTATAGTAATCCTTGAAATTAAATAGAAAAGAGAGTAACATATATAATAAAGAGTTTGGAAGATCTTTGAGGTATTTCAAGGATTACTCTAAGCACACCATTACTGATACGAGACCAACTTAAATTAAAGGAGATAGATTATGTTGTCCCATCCCATGCAACCGATAGAAGATAATGGACAAAAGCTTGCTCGCTTTAAGTCTAATTCAATAGTTAAGCATCTAATAGAAAATAGCAGTATAAATCTTAACAATCTCGATATGTCTGAGTTTGAACAGAAAGACCAAGAGCAATTTGCCCAATTGATAGGCTATTCTCTTAGAGCTTATGGCGAGTTAGAATACGTTTCTAATGAATTTTATGAATTCTAGGTACAATTTACTATTAGACTATTTAGTTTAAGCAGTGACATAAAATAGAGGATTTTTTGATGAAAAATATAATCATTTTTAAGATGGAGT
>NZ_JADGFC010000019.1 GCF_016744025.1 Sulfurimonas sp. | reverse complement strand
TTCTTTGTTTTTGGTCGAATAAGATTAGCAGATTATCGATTAATCCTATCTTTCAACTTACTTTCAAAAAATTGCACTTGATTTTAGAATTGGCGAATATTTAACCTATTATTCTTAAATATATAGTGATTGTTAATTGTTCATAAATCTACATAACACTCATGATGATACTTAATACAAAGGTTTCAGGAGAGATGGAACTAGTAATAATAAATATTTATCACATAAAAAAAACTAAAGCATCCACTTCTTTATCCAAACACTAAGTACATAAAGTCCCCATATGTGCTGTTTAAAGCCACCTGTAGATGCAGAGCTGATTAGCTCATCTAACTCTTTGGTTTTAAACATTCCAGTTTGAGTGTTTACCTCTTTTATAAGAGCTAATCTTTTTGAATCTACAAGATACTCCATGTAAGGGTTTGAGAAGCCTTTTTTCTTTCTGTTTAAGATTTTCTCATTCAATCTTGGTTTCATTATTTGTTTTAGAAGTGACTTTGTAACTCCATCTTCGTAGCGTAGTTTTGGGTCAATACTAAAAATAGCAGATGCAAGCTTATGGTCTAAAAAAGGCGTGCGAGACTCAATGGAATGCGCCATACTTACACGGTCTAGTTTAGTTAAAAATTGCTCGGCTTGGAAATGATTTAAGTCTATGTAACTATACCAAATACTTTCATCTGTATGCGCAGATGCTTCAAACCTGTCTCTATGATTTTTTAAGTATTTTAAGGCTTGTCCGTCTTTTACATTTCTCTTCATAAGAGCATTTTTTTGCAAGTCTGTAAAAGTCTCTCCTGATGTACGAAAGAGCAGGGTGTCATCAAATATTCTTTTGTAATACTCCCACTCTCTGTTTTGAGAATAGTTAGAACGGAAGTATTTTTTTAGCCAGTTTTTGTTTGATAGTTTTGACATTTGGTTTATGTCTAAAAACTCAAAATATTGTCTATAACCAAGAAAAAGTTCATCGCTTCCTTCTCCACTAAGAACTACTTTGTATCCATCTTGTTTGATTTTATCAAAGAGTAAATACAGAGGAACAGATGCAGGGTCATTCAGTGGTTCGTCTAAAGTCTCTAAGACCTTATCGCTGGCATCTATGAAGTCGCTTTGAGAGATTTCAACATCTATGTTGCTTAGTCCTAAGAAGTCTGCTGTCTCTTTTGCATTTGCTCTTTCATCATATTTTGCGAAGTTTTTATAACCAAGTGTATATGTTTGAAGGTTTACTCCACTTTCTTTTGCGTAAGAGTTTATAGTAGCGCTATCTATTCCGCCAGAAAGCAGAGATGCCATTGGTTGGTCTGCATCTAAACGCATAGTAATAGATTCTCTTAAAAGTGATTCTAATGTGTGTAGAGCTTCATCTTTATTTTTTATAAGATTTGGTCTTGCATCTAGCAGGTCGAAGTATCTCTTGACTTCGTAGACTCCATTTTTTAAAACTAAGTATTCTCCAGATGCAAGTTTATTTATGCCTTGAAAAAAAGTGTTTGGAGCAGTTGGTGTTAAAAAAGAGAGGTAAGACATAAGAGCATCTTCATTCATTTTAACCTTGTTTAAAAAAGGTGTCAGTGCTTTTATCTCAGATGCAAAGATAAAACTCTCCCCAGACATAAAAAAAAGAGGTTTTTTGCCAAGCCTATCTCTGAAAAGATATAGAGTCTCATTGTCCATCAAAGCTATGGCAAACATACCACGAAGATGCGAGACAAAGTTTACTCCCCATTTTAGATATGCAGCAATGATAACTTCACTATCACTTTGAGTTTTAAACTCAAACTCAGATGAGAGTTCTTTTTTTAACTCTTTGAAGTTGTAAATCTCTCCATTAAAAGAAAGTAAGATGTTTTTATGCTTTAAAGGTTGATGTGAACGACTGTTCTCATCTAAGATGCTAAGTCTTTGATGGGCAAAAAATAAGTTATTGGTTTGAGTAATACCGCAGTAGTCAGGTCCTCTATGCGATAGTAATCCTAGCGCATGTTTTGCTTTTGCTTCATCATACTCTCCAACTATTCCAAAAATTGCACACATTATTTAAAGAGTCCTACTGTGATATCGTCCTTTAAATATCCATCTTTTATAATTATATCTTTGACTTTCAAGTTAGATGCAAGCTTTTGGATTTGACTTATTGTGAGGTAGTTGTAAGTTTCACTATCTTTTTGTCCATGTAAGATGTTGAATATAAAACCTATCTCACTAGACTCATAACAGTTACGCATAAAAAGATGAGTCTCAAAACTGTTTAGAACATTCATCGCACCACTACAGATATAGTAAGATGCAAGGGGAAGTTTATCTTTACAGATATCTGCGATGATAATTTCACAGCCAGTTCTATCAGATGCAATAGAATACATATCAGTAACTGAGTCTATCCCAATGTAATTTTTAGGATATTTTTTCTTTTTTTGAGCATAAAGATAGAAATCTCCAAATCCACACCCTGCATCTGAGATGCTAAAATCCTCAAGTTTTTTAGGAAGCATAGAGAGTATCATGTCAAATCTAATCTCTTGAGAGAGCTTAGAGTTCCAGTTTACGCCCTTTGCACTTACTCCATACCTATCTATTGCTGATGTATAAAATTTCTCATTATCAATGCGTGGCATCTTACCCCTTTGTAATAGCGTATTATAATTCATTTTATAAGTAAAGACAAATAAACAATATCCTACAATATATCATCAACTTAATTTATATTGGGAAATGTATGAAATTTTTAAATAATTTTTCTATTAAAGGCAAAACATATATGCTAGTTGGGCTTAGTGTTTTGGTAGCATTAACCCTCTCTCTCGTTTCTAACAGTGGTTTAAATATAATCAAAGAACAGATTGATGAACTCATTAGAGCAAACAGTGTAGAGAGATATGCTTATCTTGCAATATTAGAAGAAAAAAACTACCTTTTAAATGCTAATGGCTCCGTAACAAATAAGCAAAACGCTAAAGATGCTTTTTTAAAATCACAAAGAGCAGTTAAAAATATTTATAAAATATTAGACAAGATGCATGCAGAATCTACAAACGCAATAAAAACAGCTATTGCACAGTATGATGTTAACTATAAAAGAGGTATATATTTACTTCAAGAGTTAGAAAAAGAGAGCTTTATTCTCGATGAAGAGGGTGAAAATATAACATCAGAGATTCAACAGTATGTCCAAGCAAAAAGAGTTGAAGTTAAACAAAAATTATCTTTAAAAATCATAGAGAAGATAAATACTGCCTCAAATATTTGGCAGTATACTTACATGACTAGAGCTGATGAGAAACGTTACCTTCTATCTCCAGATGCTAAACTGTTTGAGAAATATAATAAGCAATATACTTTAATGATGAGTGAGCTAGAACGTTTAAAAGTTATATCTGATGAGCCTTTTGAACATGAAAAAATATTACTCTTTTTTAACTCTGCAAAAAGTTATAAAGTAGCTATGGATAAATGGGTAGAGATGAACAAAGAACATGTCTCAATAGTAGTTCCTAATATGAAAAAATTAGGAAATACAGTAATTGAAGAATCATTAAATATTGGGAATAAATCTTTAAATGGTATTTATGAAAAACGTTCATCTATAGTAACTGTATTGATAGTAATGACTCTTTTAACTATTCTTATAGGTATCACATTTGGATCTTTTGTATCTAGGTCTATTTCTCATGTCATACAAAACTTTCAAACAGGTCTTCTTGATTTTTTTAGCTACTTGGATCTTCAAAAAAACTCTGCAAAACAGATAGATGTCCAGAGTAAAGATGAGATAGCTGTTATGGCAAATGTTGTAAATGAGAATATTGTAAAAATTGAAGAAGTCATGGAAAATAAACTTTCCGAGATGAAAGCTAAAGATGAGCATATCTTAAATCAATCTCGTCTTGCACAGATGGGAGAGATGATATCTATGATTGCACATCAATGGAGACAACCTTTGGGTGTTATATCTGCTATCTCTATAAATATTCAAATCAAACTTTTTGAGCGCTGGGCATATGACCTTAATACTCAAAAAGGTAGAGAGGATATGGAAGAATACACTCTGCAAAATCTACATAAGATAAATGAATTTGTTAAACATCTTTCTAAGACTATAGATGACTTTAGAAACTTTTTTAAACAAGACAAGGAAAGAAGTACTTTTAATCTTTGTACATTGATAGATAAAGCACTTAATATTGGTGAACATCTGTTAGAGACACAAAGTGTAGAACTAATAAAAAACTATGATACAAATCTTGCAGATATAAATAGTTTTGAAAATGAAATCATGCAAGTAATACTCAGTATTTTAAATAATGGAGTAGATGCTTTAATAGATAAAAAGATTAAAGAGCCCAAAATTTATATTGATATACAAGAAACTGAATCTGGAAATCAAATCATATCTATAGAAGATAATGCAGGAGGAATACCTGATGAAATTATTTCTGAAATTTTCGATCCATACTTTTCAACAAAAAATAAAAATGGAACAGGTCTTGGCTTATACATGGCACAAATTATAATTACAGAACATTGTGATGGTATTATCAGTGTTGAAAATACAAGTCGTGGAGCATGTTTTAAAATAGAGTTAAAAAACACTGCTTTGGATTAGTTCTAACTATAAATCTCTAAGAATACTAGGAACCTCAGAAGAGTTGTTTATTTCATTATATTCTTCTATTTCAGATTGCATAGTCTCAGAAAATTCTTCTATACACTTGTTAAGTTGGTTTTGTGCTTCATCTACTGCATGTTGTAGACCTTCTTCTATTTTTTCAAAATGCTTTAAAGTTTTTAAAAAGTATTTTTTATCATCTGTTAATAAGATGATATCCTCTTTCTTTATCCATTTTCTTAGAGGTTTACCATTTTTTTGGAACTCAAATATAACGCTTTCATTATTCTTAGATGCAATGTACTTTGGTACAGGAAAACTTGTGAAAGTAGATAGTGGTACAGAGTGTTGTTTTTTAATTACATAATACATGGGGCAAGTATATAATAAAATTACTAAATTATGATAAAATCACCACGATATACAAAAGGAGTTTTGATGAGTCATTTATATAATCTAGCGATTATTGGAGCAGGTCCTGCTGGAATAGCAACTGCTGTTGAGGGATATCTGCAAGGAATTAGAGATATTGTTTTACTTGAAAAAGATCAAAACCATAATTCAACAATTCGTAAATATTACAAAGATAATAAGAGAGTAGATAAAGATTGGAGAGGTCAAAAAGTTGAACTAGATGGTAGAATCTACTTTGTAGATGGTACAAAAGAGACAACTCTAGACTTTTTTGATGAGATACTTACTAACCACTCTGTTGAACTACAAACGCATGTTGAAGTTCAAGCTATACAAAAGAAAGAAAAATTCTTTGAAGTTTTCATGGCTGGTAAAAGTGTAAGAGCTAAAAATGTAGTTGTAACTATAGGTAGAATGGGAAAACCAAATAAACCTACTTATAAAATTCCTGCAGCAATTAGCAAGAAAATTGGATATACCTTAGACGACTGCTCAGAGGGTGAAAAAATTCTTGTTGTAGGTGGTGGAGATAGCGCTGTTGAGTATGCAGTTGATTTGAGTGAAAAAAATGAAGTTTCAATTTGTTACAGAAGAGAGAGTTTTGGACGTGCTAATCCTACAAACCAAACAAACATAGCAAATGCCATTATGCATAAAGAAGTTAGAGCACTCTTATGCATGAATATAAATGCTTTAGAAGATGTTGATGGAAAAGTAAAAGTCAACTTTAGCAACGAAGAAGATGAAATCTTTGATAGAGTTATATATGCAATTGGTGGAACAACTCCAAGTACATTTCTTGCAAGTTCAGGTATCGAAGAAGCTGATGGAAAACCAGTTCATGATATTAATTATGAAACAAATATCAAAGGCATGTTCGTAGCTGGAGATATTACTCAAGAATCAGGTGGAAGTATTGCACTTGGGCTTAATCATGGTTATGCAATAGCTTGTTATATTCAAGGTGGAGACCAACTTTCAGAGGATTAATCTTCTAAGATTGCAGGATCTTTTTCACTTATTACTCCATCTGGAGTAGTAAGTAGTAACTCTATCTCACAACTTAGATATTCAGAAGTTGTAAGTGGAGTGAAATTTTTATCTTCAAATGCAGACATCTTTGCATTATAAATTATATCTTCTAAAAGACTTTTTGTAGTCTCATCCGATCCAAAAGAACCTCTTAAGTCTTGGTTTAAATAAATATTTACCCTTGTAGCTATCTTTTCATTTAATAGTGGATGTTCATTTAAAAGGGCAGGTTTATCTATGGTTCTTTGTGCTTGAAAAACTTCTTGTATGGAATCACGAGCTAGTTGGAGTAAAACAGAACGACTCATTTAAGACCCCTTCTTTAACTTATAATTGTTGATAAGTTTAATAATAATCATAACGCTAATAACTTGAAAAAGAGCAGCTAGAATAAATGCATAGTAGTGTAGAGTATCTATACTAGAAGCATGGTATGCCAGTGTTGCCATTGCGATAAGAAGTGTCAGAGGCATAGAGTGAGAAAGTCCCATTAAGATGGAATTTATAATACCAAGTTCTTTTATAAATACAATTGAAGCAACAACTCTCATAATAATCATAACAACTGCAATGATTAAAGCCTTAGAAATTAGACCATCCATAGCAAGTGCATCTAGGTTAAAAGAACTTCCAATATGTATGAAAAATATAGGTATCAAAAATCCAAACCCATAAGATGCAAGCTTCTCTGGAAGTTCATGTTTATGCTCAAAAAATGTTGGAATAAATATACCTGCGAGAAATGCGCCAAAGGCAAGTTCTAAATTAAGATAAAGCATAGCACCAACTAGAAGAAAAAATATCCCCATAGATAGACGAATATCTTGTTCTTTGTTATCCTCAACTGGCATAAGTGCAGTTGATACTCCAGGGAACCACCAAAAAAGAAGTTCCATGGCACGAAATATTAAAAACATGAAAAGTAAAAATAGTATTAGCGCAAAAATAGTTTTAACTAGACCTACCCCAAATCCAGAGTTCAATGCGGCAGATGTAAGAGTTAAGAAACCTATACTTACAACCTCACCTATTCCTCCTGCTGTCATAGAGAGACTAAGCCAAGGTGTTTTACCATACTCTTTAGAAAGTGTTGCAACAAGTCCTACTGAGATAAGTGGAAGAAGCACCATAAAGATTTTTCCAAGATCTAGATATAGTGAAATCAGTATGGAAAATGTATATAGGATTATAAGGTAAAACACTACTTTTTTCATAAGTCTAATAGGTGTTTTTAGAACTTTTTTGAGGTTAATCTCAGTTCCTGCTATAAACATCAGATATAAAAATCCAAGTTCAGCAACCAAATCAAAAAGATGTTCATTGTGTAAGAAACCAACATAGCCCATAATAGAACCAAGTATGATTTCAATAGGTGTCGTTGGAAGTTTTAAAATCTTCGCGAAAAAAGGAGTAAATATTATAATAAGTGAGATGGTAATAATTAGAATAACGCTATCACTCATTATCTTTCCTTTATTTTACTGTTTTTGCAACTTTTAGATTTAGAGATTGTAGCATATCTAAGTCTTTACTGATAACTCTACCACTTGTAGTAAGATAGTTTCCTATTACAATTGAATTAGCACCATGTTTAAAAATCTCATTTTGTCTATCTCCAAACATTAACTCTCTTCCACCTGCAATCATTATTCTATCTGCATTAGGGATTGTATCTCTTGTTAATTTTATAAGTGAGAATGCTTCTTCAATATCTAATGAATTTGGTTCTAACTCTAATGCTTCATTATGATGGTAAAAGTTTATAGGAACAGAAGATGGATTTAGAGAGTTAAGAGACTCAAGCATAGATATTCTGTCTGCATCTGTTTCACCAAGACCAAAAATTCCACCACTAATAAGTACTAAGCCTGCTTTGTTAACATTTTGACAAGTCTTATATCTCTCTTGCCAAGGATGTGTTGTACAAATACTTGGATAGAACTCTTTTGAAGTCTCTAAGTTATGATTATATGCTTTGATTCCGGCTTCTTTTAAAATTAAAAGTTGCTCTAGAGAAGCTGTACCATTACAAGCAATAAGTCTAAGCTGGGGTACTTCTTTTGTTAAAATTTTAGCAATTGTACATACAAAGTCTAGTGTTTTATCAGTTATACCCTTATCGGCTGTAACTAGACAAAAACCTAAGGCACCATTATCTCTAGCAATAACTGCTTCTTTTATGATTATATGCATATTTTTTTGTTTATAACGCTCGATATCTGCTTTATATCTTACACTCTGAGAACAAAACTTACAGTCCTCATTACATGTTCCGCTATTTATATTACAGATTGAACATAAGAATATTTTTTGTTCTGATTTACTCATGATTGTATTCTCTCATATGAAAATTTTTGATGTTTGAACTTTATTTCTTTTTTTGATTTTATATCTTTAGTATAATACGTTACTTCAAATGTTTCATCTTTTACTTCAAGCATAGCACATTCAGAGATAGATTTATTTCTAGCACATACTTCACCAGGGTTTAAAAAGAGAGTAGAATTTTTAAAGTCAGATTCAAAGATATGAGTATGACCAAAGATTACTACATCTGCATCTGGCGCCATATAGTAAGGCATATGCATTAGTTTAAATTTAGTGTTTGCAAGTTTGAAGTAATGAGGCTCTTGAAATAGATTGTACTTACGATGGTACTGAGCTAGATGAGCGTCATTGTTACCATAGACTGCTATATATCTAACTCCACACTTTTTTAGCGTCTCTAGTATCTCAACTTCTACAATATCACCAGCATGAATTATAAACTCAGCACCATCACTTATAAGTAAATTAAGTGCTTCTTTTGCAAGTTTTACTTTAGTGTGAGTATCTGAAATAACGCCTATCTTCATAATCTATTTTGCCTCTTTAGCTTCTTCTTCTCTTGGAGTTCTAGTTTTACACTTTACACATTCATAAACATCTTTATTTCTGTAAGTTCTCTCAGCAAGAACTCCTTTACAATCTTTTTCACTACACTTAATTTTTGTAGGCTCAAACTTAGAAATAAACTTACAATCAGGATAATTTGCACAACCCCAGAAAGGTCCACGTCTTGAGTTTTTAAGACTTACTTCTCCACCACAATCAGGGCAAGGTGCTTCACTTACTTGGCTCTCAACGTCAATGCTTTTAGTGTTTTTACAATCAGGATAATCACTACATGCTAGAAATTGACCATTTCTACCATTTTTGATAACCATTTCTTTTCCACATTTATCACACTTTTCGTCTGCTGTTTCTTCTTTCTTTTCTACTATATTACCTTCTTCATCACACTGCTCTGTATATTTACACTTTGGAAAACCGCTACAAGCGATAAAGTTTCCAAAACGGCCAGAACGTAAAAGTAGCTCACTCTCTCCACACTTTGGACAAGTTCTTCCTAGTGGTTTTGCAAGTTTTAGTGAAACTATTTTTTCTTTACCTTCTGCAACTTGTTCCATAAAAGGAAAATAAAATTCACTAAGAAGCTGTTGCCAATCATTTTTACCATCAGAAATTTCATCAAGTTTTTCTTCCATATTTGCAGTAAAAGAAATATCTACTATGTTAGCAAAGTTTTTCTCTAACATATCAGTTACAGTAAATGCCATCTCAGTAGGAATGATTTGTTTCTTCTCAATAGTCACATAAGTACGACCACTAAGAGTTGCAATAGTTGGAGCGTAAGTAGATGGACGACCAACTCCCTCAGACTCAAGCTTTTTAATAAGAGATGCTTCAGAATATCTTGCTGGAGGCTCAGTAAAGTGTTGTTCAGGTTTGATGCTTTGAATATCAGCAGAGTCACCCTCTTTTAGAGTTGGAAGAAGTTTATCTTTATCTTCTGCTCCTGTAACTGCATAAAAACCATCAAAAATTAGTTTTCTACCACTTGCTCTATACTCGTTTTCATTACCTTTAAAGATGATACTTTGTTGTTCAAACATAGCGTCATTCATTTGACAAGCCATAAATCTTTCATATATAAGACGATAAAGTTTAATCTCATCGGCCTTTAAAAAACTTTGTGCAACTTCTGGAGAGAAGTGAAGCATCGTAGGACGGATAGCCTCGTGAGCCTCTTGTGCACCTTTAGATTTTTTACCATAAACTTTTGGCTCATCTGGAAGATACTTTTTACCGTATCTACTTTCAATGATTCCACGAACTGCACCAACAGCTTCCCCAGCCATGTTAAGTGAGTCAGTTCTCATATATGTAATAACACCAGAAGTTCCATCTGGAGTTTTAACACCTTCATAAAGAGCTTGAGCTACCATCATAGTCTTTTTAGGAGTAAATCCTAGTTTGCTAGATGCAGTCTGTTGAAGTGTTGAAGTCATGAATGGTGGAGGAGTTGATGTCTTTCTCTGTTTAGTCTCTATTTTTGAGATAAAAAATGAATCATCATTAACACTTTTTGTGATTGAATCTGCACTAACTTTGTTCTCAATAGATAATTTTGTAAGTTTATCTCCCTTATGTGTTATAAGAGTGGCATCTATATCTTTTTTAAATATTGTATCTATTGACCAGTACTCAACAGGAATAAATGCTTTAATCTCTCTTTCACGATCTACTACAAGTTTAAGAGTTGAAGATTGAACACGACCACCTGAAAGACCTTTTTGAATCTTAGATGCTAATAGAGGAGAAAGTTTATAACCAACAACACGGTCAAGCATACGACGAGCTTGTTGAGCATTTACCATATTCATATCTATCTTACGAGCAGATTCAAGGGCATGATTGATTGCTGTTTTAGTAATCTCATGAAAAACAATACGAGGAAGTTCCTCAGGATCTTTTTTAATAGCATGTGCAATATGCCAACCGATAGCTTCACCCTCGCGGTCCTCATCGGTCGCGATATAGATAATGTCAGCTTTTTTGGCTAAAGCTTTTATCTCTTTGACTGTGGGAGCATTTTCTTTAGCAACACTGTAAGCAGGAATAAGTTGATTATCTTCGTCCACTGTAATTCCAAAACGTGATTTTGGTAAATCACGAATATGACCTTTAGAAGCAATAACTTCATAATCTTTGCCTAAAAAGTTCTTTATAGTCCTAGCTTTTGCGGGTGACTCGACGATAATTAAATTCAAATAATTTCCCTATATTATAGTATAGTAAGTGTTTTTAGTTTTGGAAGTGTATCAAAATAAGTTTAAATAGTGAAAATTATAAAAGATTTGCAAATTTATTAAAGTTATTTATATGAGTGCCGATTTAGTTAACATCTGGCAAGGAAGCCAAGATAAAAAACTTAAAAGAGCGAAAGGCTCTTCCATAAAAAAGGATTTATTATGGGATTTAGAATTAATACAAATGTAGCTGCGATGAATGCGCACAGAAATGCAGGTCAAAATAATGTTTCTCTTGACAAAAGTTTACAAAGCTTAAGTTCAGGTTTACGTATCAATACAGCAGCAGATGATGCTTCTGGTCTTGCTATTGCAAATCAACTAAGAGCTCAGTCTACTGGTCTTGGTCAAGCAATTAACAATGCAAATGATGGTGTCGGTGTTGCTCAAACGGCTGATGGTGCTCTTGAAGAGTATGAAAATATCGTAAATACTGTTAGAACTAAAGCAATTCAAGCTGCTTCTGATGGTCAAAATTCAGATTCTAGATCTGCTATTCAAAATGATATTGATAAACTTCTTGAAGAAGCTCAAAATATCGCTACAACAACTTCGTTTAATGGTCAACAACTTCTAGATGGTACTTACCAAAACAAAGCGTTCCATATTGGTGCTTATAAAGATGAAACAGTTGATATGAGTATTTCTAGTACTCAAACTAATGCTGTTGGGTCTCACGTAAACAACGAAGCTGCTAATAGTGTAAATGACGATCCTACAAATCGTGTTGCTTCTGTAGCCTTTGATAGTACTTTTGCTATTAACGGTGTAGCAACAGGTGTAAGTTCAGCTAGTACAGTAGCAGGTGATAATACTGTAGCTCACTCAGCAGGTTCAGCTTGGGCAAAAGCTTCAGCTATTAATAGTGTTGAAACAGCAACAGGTGTACATGCAACTGCTAAAACTGATGTAGCCGGTGTTAATGTTAATGCTGGTAGCCTTACAGCTGGTGATTTAGTTATCAATGGTGTTGATATAGGATCACTTAATGTAGATGTTAGTGATGTAAGTAACACACTAATGAATGCTATTAACAAACAATCAGAAGAAACAGGTGTAGTAGCTACACATGATGGTGCTAAAATGTCACTTACATCTAATGATGGTAGTACAATCAAAATTTCAACTGCAAATCAATCTCAAGCTATTACAGGTCTAGGCCTAACAGGAGAGACTCAAACTACTGGTTCAACTAATGTTGCTGCTGCTACTCTTGCTGCAGGCGATTTAACAATCAATGGTGTAGACATTGGTCCAGTTGTAGTTGCAGCTAATGATGGTACAAATACTTTAGTTGGTGCTATTAACGCTAAATCAGCTGAAACAGGTGTAACTGCTGTAAATGATAATGGTAAAATGGTGCTTTCTAGTGCAGAAGCAGTAAGTATTACTACGGCTAATAACTCTGAAGCTTCTACAGGTTTAAGTGCTGGACAAGCTGGAACTATTGTTCCTGTTGATGGAGATCAGTTTAATGCTGGTAAACTTACTTTAACTGCTCCTAAAGATGTTAGGGTTCAAGAAAGTGCTACAGGTTCATCTGGATTTGGTAAAGCATCTGAAACTTTTACTGTAAGTAGTGGACATGCTATTGATCAGTCTGATGTAACAACTAGAGAAGCGGCAAATAACACTATTTTAACAATGGATATTGCTCTTAAAGATCTAGATAAAATTCGTTCAAACATAGGTTCTACTCAGAATCAACTTGAATCAACTGTTCGTAATATATCTGTTACTCAGGTAAATGTTGCAGCAGCTGAATCTCAGATTCGTGATGTTGACTTCGCAGCTGAGTCTGCAAACTTTGCAAAACACAATATTTTAGCTCAGTCTGGTTCATATGCTATGAGTCAAGCTAATGCTGTTCAGCAAAATGTAATGAGACTTTTACAGTAGTAAATTTTCTCATACTTTTGGTACCAAAGATTTATTCTTTGGTACCTTTCTTCCCTCCTCTTTCTTACTTCAATTTATCTTAAAAAAACTTGGCATACAATTTGCTTTGATTCATAAAACATCCAAAAAAAGGATTTATTATGGGTTTTAGAATTAACACAAACATCGCGGCAATGAATGCTCACAGAAATTCAGCAAAGACGAATGGAAACTTAGATAAAAGTTTACAAAGTTTAAGTTCAGGTCTACGTATTAACACCGCAGCAGACGATGCTTCAGGTCTTGCTATTGCCAATAGCTTACGTGCCCAAGCATCTGGATTAGGTCAAGCTATCAATAATGCAAATGATGGTATTGGCGTTACACAAACGGCTGATGGTGCTCTTGAAGAGTACGAAAATATTGTAAATACTGTTAGAACTAAAGCAATCCAAGCTGCTTCCGATGGTCAAAATACAGATTCTAGAGCTGCTATTCAAAGAGATATTGATAAATTAGTTGAAGAAGCTCAAAATATTTCTACAACAACTTCATTTAATGGTCAAAAACTTCTTGATGGTAGTTTCCAAAATAAATCTTTCCATATTGGTGCCTATAAAGATGAAACTGTAAATGTTAGTATTGCAAGTACTCAAACTAATGCTATTGGTGCTCATGCAAATGAAGAAGGAGTGGGTGGTATCAACAAAGGTGTTGTGAATTCAGCTGCTAGTCTTAGTGTTGCTGCTTTAGCTTTTGATAGAACATTTTCCGTTAATGGTATTGAAACTGGTATTAGTACTCCTGCTAGTGCTGATTCTGGAGATAATATTGAAGCTCACTCGGCGGGTTCTGCTTGGGCAAAAGCTTCTGCTATTAATAGTATTGAAAATGCAACAAATGTTCACGCTACAGCAGAGACAATTATTACAGGTTCCAATGTTAAAGGTGGAATGATTAGTTCAGGTGATTTGGTGATCAATGGTATTGATATTGGAGAAATTGCTATAAAAGTAAGTGATGCTAATAATAGTGTAATGAATGCGATTAATAATAGATCAGAAGAAACAGGTGTAATAGCTACTCATGATGGTGCTAAAATTGTTTTAACGTCAAATGATGGTAGTGAAGTTCATATAAAAACTAATAATAAATCTCAGGGTATTACAGGTTTAGGTAGGCCAGGAGATACATATACTGGAGACTCAGACGTAATTGCTGGTAATCTAGCTGCTGGTGATTTAAAGATCAACGGTATAGATATTGGACCTGTAATCATAGCCGCAGGCGATACTGGAGCAGCTCCTGCGAATCCAGATGGAACAACTGCTGGCCCAGCTAGAACATATACTAACCTAATGCAAGCTATTAATGATAAGAGTGAAGAAACAGGTGTAACTGCGTCTCATGATGGTGCAAAAATGGTACTTAAATCTGAAGATAGAAGTCTTATTAATATAGAAACTGAAAATAATTCTGAGGCTATCACAGGTTTAAGCAAAGGTTTAGAAGCTGAAGTAGTAGATGGTGACCAATATAATTCAGGTAAGATAACTCTTACTTCTGCTAATTCAATTGATATTAAAGAAGGAAAAGAGGGTACATCAGGTTTTGGTGATATGGATTCAACTATGTCAGTTGGTGTAGGTAACCCTGTAGCTGACTCTGATGTTACAACTAGAGCAGCAGCAGAAGATACTATTATGATTATGGATCATGCTCTTCAGGCTCTTGATCAAATTCGTTCAGAAATAGGTTCTACTCAGAATCAACTTGAATCAACTATCCGTAATATATCTGTTACTCAGGTAAATGTTTCAGCAGCTGAATCTCAAATTCGTGATGTTGACTTCGCGGCTGAATCTGCAAACTTTGCTAAAAATAATATTCTAGCTCAGTCTGGTTCATATGCTATGAGTCAAGCTAATGCTGTTCAGCAAAACGTACTAAAACTTCTACAATAGTAGAGGTTTTAGGATAAAGTTTTGGGTATTTATGAAAATAATCTTTTAGCTTTATCCAAAAATGATAAAGTTTTAAAACAAACACTGCAAGAAATATCAACAAATACTAACTTTGAAATCTTTTTAGCCCAAGATGCTAGTGTAGATTCTACCAATATTATAGACATTAGAGACTCCACCTCCATATATATAACTCAAGCAAATCAAGAGATAATAAAAAAACTCCAAGAGTTCCAAGAGTATGAAAACTATCCATATCTTTATTTTTTTGGTATTGGAAATGGAAGCTTTTATAAAAAACTTCTTGAAAATAAAAATCATCAATGCATAATGATTTTTGAGCCAGAGATAGAATTAATATATATAGCTTTAAATCTCATTGATTTTTCTAAAGAGATAATTGAGAAAAGATTAGTCATTAATTTATCATCAACTATAGATAATGCTTATCTGTTAAAGAGTTTTTTAAATAACTCAAAGTTTTATCTAAAAGTTCATAGGTTTCATATTTACTCAGAGTTTTATGATAAATATATGGATGAGATAAATAGAATTAACTCTTCAATGATAGATGGACTTAGACAAGCCCTAGTAACACTTGGTAATGATGTTGATGATCTTTTAATTGGTCTAGAACAATCTCTAGATAATTTTCCAAATATGATAAAGAGCGCCACATTACAAGAGTTAATTAAAAAATCATCAAACACAAAATTAGCAGTTATAGTGGCTACTGGTCCATCATTAGAAAAACAACTTCCTCTCTTAAAAAAGATGCAAGATCATATAACTATATTATCTTTAGATGCAAGCTTTAGAATATTGGTTAATTATGGAATAAAACCTGATATTGTTTTTTCATTAGAGAGAATAAAGTTTGTTGAAGACTTTTTCAAAGATATCTCATCTGCGTTATGTAAAGATGTAATTTTCGAGTTTCCTTCTTTAGCCCATAAAGATGCCATTAAAGCAGTTTCTTCAGAGATGAACTATTATATGAGAAGAGACTTTTACAATAAGTTTTTTGAACTAGATGATTGGGGTTACCTCTCTGGTGGTTCAAGTGTCGCAAATATAGCTTATAACTTCGCTACGAAATGTGACTTTAAAAATATTGTTCTGATTGGTCAAGATCTATCTTTTGCAGAAGATGGAACATCTCACTCAAAAAATCATTTTTTTGGAGAGGATGAGGTTTCAACTGATGAAACATACTGCAATCTTGAAGCCTATGGTGGCAATAAAAAATATGTAAAGACTACCTTTATCTGGAAAGTATTTTTAGACTTTTATGGTCTTCAAATTAAAGACTCAAAAACAGATACTTATAACTCTACTGAAGGTGGAGCAAGAATCCCAGGTACTTTAGAATTGCCTTTTAGAGATGTTTTAGATAAATTTACAGATAAAAGTAATACTAAAAATAAAATTGTTTTAAATAAACCATCTCAAGAAAGCTCTCTAAATTACTTAAAAAAACTGAAATCTAAAAAGCTTGAAGCCGTACAAATCGGTAAAAAAATGACTTTAGATGCCATGGAAGTTCTTCAAGGTTTAGATAACTTTTTATTAGAAACTAAAGATTTTAGTGAAGATGATATACAAGAGAAGATACAACTAAGTGAGCTTGAAGAGTTAATGACAAGTATAGACACTATTAAGGCAAAATATAATCTTGAACCTTTTGCTAGTCTTTATGCTCCACTTCTTAGTGCATCTATAGCAAACCATGAGTACGATACAGCCTGTGTTGTAGTTATGCGTGAAAACACAGAGTATACTAAAAAACTAAAACATATAAACTGGATAAGAGTTCAGTATAAATGGTTTTTAATACTCATTACAAATATAGACAAGATTGTAGGTATTTATCAAAAGAGTATTTCTAAAGATTTATAGTTTAAGCCTCTGGGCAAACTTGTAATTTTTAGATGCAATAGTGCCAAGAACATCTTTGAGGTGCTTTGGATGTAGTCCATATCCAGGTCTTACACTTTTGATATTTTCTAAAGTAAACTCTTCACCTTTTTTGATATCTTTGCAGGCATAAAGACTTCTAGAAAATCTTCTTGATTTTATTTTATTATCCGTCATAGTGTAGTCTACTTTTCCAAGTAGTTTCTCAGTTGCTCTTATGGCATCTACCATCTCTTTAAACTCTTTTTTATCAAGTGAAAAATCAGAATCAGGACCGCCTATAGACTTATCTAGTATAAAGTGTTTCTCTATAACTTTAGCACCAAGACTAACTGCAACTATGGGAGCTATAATTCCAAGAGTATGGTCGGAAAAGCCTGAAATAACACCAAATTTTCGAGCAAGGTCTGGAATAGTTTTTAGGTTTGCATCTTCAAGTGGAGCAGGGTATGAGCTTGTACATTTAAGTAAAACTATATCATCGTTTCCTGCATCTCTACAAATACCGACTGCATCTTCAATCTCATCTATAGTAGCGATGCCTGTGGAAATTATTATGGGTTTGTTTTTAGTAGCTGTATATCTTATAAGCTCATAATCTGTTATTTCAAATGAAGCTATTTTATAAGCACATGGGTCAAAGTCTTGTAAAAAATCTACAGCACTCTTATCAAAAGGTGTTGAAAATATATCTATACCAATCTCTCTAGCATAACTAAAGAGTTCTTTATGCCACTCCCAAGGTGTATATGCTTTTTCATAAAGTTCATAAAGTTTCTCTCCATCCCAAAGAGTTCCACCATTTATCATGAAGTCTTCATTGTCACTATTTAGAGTTATTGTGTCTGCTGTATAAGTTTGAAGCTTTATAGCATCCGCACCTACATCTTTTGCAGCTTTTATAGTGTCTAGTGCATTTTGTAAAGAGCCATTATGATTAGCACTTAATTCTGCAATGATATAAGTCTTTTTCCCATTAAGATCAAAATTACCTATCTTCATAACATCTCCCACTTTTTATAATTGATAACGCGTTTTTAAAGCCATTATTATACAACAAATCAACTATCCCTATATAGGTTAAAAAAGTCTCTCCAAGTTGCTCATACGAAGGATGAGAGTAGTTTTGGTATAGAAGTTTTATGGAGCTATCACTAAACTTAGAACTAAGTTCTTCTAAGTAGTTTTTAGAACCTATTGGAGAAATATAAGTAGCACATTTAAAATACTCACATATATCTAAAATAAGTTCGCCCTTTGTTTTATCAGAGCAATAAGATGTAGTTGAAAGTGTAATTACCTCAGTTTGTATACCTATTTTTTTTGCAATATTTGTAATTAGGTTTATATTGTAAAGGCTTAAAGAGTCTGTTTTAAAAAAAAGCAAATCTTTTAAAAATGGGTCAACTTCTTCAAAATAGTTTGCTTCTTTATAGTTTTGTTTTATGAAAGAGTATAACTTGTCTCTAAAATCATATTGTTTATAAGAGATTTTGGCATGTTCGATTGTGAGTGCATCTCTAGAATCTGTTTTTAAAATGGGAATAGAGAAAAGTTTTTCCTGATTACCTACTTTTAATTTATTTCTTGTCTGCCAACTTCTTTTACTTAACTGCACAGTATCTAAGAATATAAATTTATCAACACAGTCAATAAGATCAAAATAGCCTATCCAAGGATTAAATGTAGGCTGCATTATCGCAATTTTCAATGAATCTTTCCCCAGATAACGATATCGGCATTATTTACAATTGTATCTGAGTGAAGATTTTGATTATCAAGAGAAAAAACTTTAAAATTACTAAGATGGAGATGCTCTTTTAGTATGTCTATAAGTTCAAACTCTTGATAACATGTGCAAATAGCCCCATCTTCTCCCGTAATTGAGTCGTTTAGACGATAAGAGTTTTCTCCTAGCTTTTTTCCTTTGCCAAATCTAAAGTCTTTTATAGACCTTGCTCTTAGGAAAAAATCTGCATAATCTTTATATAGGTTTTTTTCTCGTGAGAGCTTTAAAAAATCTATAAACTCGTGTTTTGCTAAGTAGTTGATAATATTTGGAAGTAAAAATACATCAACGTTTAGATTTTGATGATTATTTATAAAACTAAGCATGTCCTGAGTATAAAAGGCACAAGAACTATTTGACTCATATAGTTTAAAGTTTTTATTTGCAAACTCTGTTAAAGTGGAGTCAATATCAACACCTATAATCTCATGATTATATTGATAAGGAAGTGATAGGTTATTTCCATTACTTGAGCCAAACTCTATAAACTTTTTACTTTCACAGTTTTCAAATCCCATATTAAAAAAGTATTTTACAAATGATTCATTTGGATATTTTAGGCCTTGTATATCACTGATTTTCATATTTACTTCCTAGTAATTGTTGGCAGTTTTTAAAAAGTACTTTTTCATTAAATTTCTTTAATGTCAAAAAGTTTTGATTTTTAAGGTACTTATAGATGTCATGTTGATTTTTTGCAGTTTTTATCGCTATAAATGCTAGATTCATAAAATATACTTCGTTTAAAATAACACTTGGGCTAACTATTGCAAAAGAGGATTTAGCCATAAGTTTTGCTATATTACTTGCATCTATATGTAGATGCAAGCCATCTCTTTTTTTAACATAATTTTTTAAAGATGATATATTTTTATTTGAAGAAGTTGTAACGATATGAACTTCTACATTCTTAAATGCTTTAAGAGTTTTTAAAACTCTTAAGCTTATATTACCAACATCTGATCCGCCCATAGCGAGAAAGATTGTTTTCTTTTTTGGAGCTTTTTTTCTTTTTTTTTCTTTTGCAAATTCATCTCGCAGTAGTGTATACTTACTTCCGCATCTAAGTTCACAATTCTTTGGAACTAAATTTTTATATCTCTTTAAATCAGCACCAAGATTAGGGTTTAACAATATATCGCACTGGTGTTTTTCGTAAGTATCATCAACTACAAATATTTTAACGCCTGTTTTTTCTTTTATATACATCTGTATTTTATAGTCTATTTTATAATGGTCAATAATTAGCATATCAATTTTTAGTTTTTTTATAAGTTTGAGTAACTCTTCTTTAGAATTTGATTTTAAAATCTCTAAGTTGTAACCGGCTTCTAAGACTTTATGATTGATATTACCTTTTAAATTTTTACAGGCAAAGCTAATGTTTGCTTTTTTGAACTCTTTAACTAGAACTAAATCACGCATGATATGACCAAGACCTATCTTAGAAGAAGAATCAGCACGTAAGAGAATGTTTGTCATTACTTCTTACTTTCTTGGAGTAACTGATATAGCATTTGGGCTCTCTCCCAGTCCTCAACTGTATCAATATCTTGAACTAAATGTCTAGGAAGAAGAATGGCAATACTATCTTTAGAGAACATGATTTCATCCGAGTTTTTATCTGTCTTACTCCAATAAAACTGCCCTGCATCTTGATACGCAACCTCTAAGTCTTGACTTCTACTTTGGTAATGCTCGGGCATAAACATTTGGCATCTACCATCTTTATCTAGTTTAAAAGTTCTTTGAATAGCAAAGGGCATACTAGTTGCAGAAAAACTATTTAGTGCATCACTGTTTTTTAGTTTTTCGTATCCTTGGATAAGAAACTCTTTTTGTAAAAGAGGTGCTGTTGCATATATTGTACAAATAAAGTCATACTCAAGACCTTGTGATTTTAAAAACTCTACTGCATGAAGTGTAACATCTGTAGTTCCAGTAATATCGTCTGAGAGTTCTTTTGGTCTTAAAAAAGGAACTTCTGCTCCATATTCTTTTGCAACTCTTGCAATCTCTTCATCATCTGTTGAGACAATAACCTTATCAAAGAGTTTAGATGCCATGGCCACTTCTATTGAGTAAGCAATCAGAGGTTTGTTAAAGAAGTCTTTTATATTTTTTTTTGGAATTCTTTTGCTTCCTCCGCGAGCAGGGATAATAGCTACAGCACTCATGATTTTTTTTGCTCTTTGTATTTAGTAAGTATTTCAAAAATAGTATCTGCTACAAATTTTGCTTCTTTTAGACTCATATTTTGATGGCACGGTATTGATATCTCAGACTTGTAAAAACTATCTGCAGTAGTTAGAGAAAAGTTACCAAATCGCTCTTTATAAAAACTGTTTTGATAAATCGGTTTGTAGTGAACCTGTACACCAAGTCCTCCCTCTTGAAGCTCTTTAAATATAGACTCTTTAAATGAATGAATTTTGGGGTCTAAAAGGATAGGATACAGATGATGTGAAGTTATATTTTTCTCTTTTTGTTTGATGATATTAAAAAGCTCTGCATCTTTGAATCTTTCATCGTAATAGAGTGCTATTTTATCTCTTGATTGTACAAATCTATCTAGTTTTTTAATCTGGGTAATTCCAAGTGAAGCTGCCATCTCTGTCATTCTAAAGTTATAACCTAAACTAAGCATATCAGAGTGCCATAACTCTTGTTTTAGTATTCCATGAGACCTAATAAGCCTTAGCTTTTTTGCATGCTCATCATTATCTGTCAAAACCGCTCCACCTTCACTAGTCGTTATTGGTTTTATGGCATGAAAACTAAAGATAGTCATATCAGAGAGCGAACCTATTTTTTTATCAGAGATGCTAGAACCAAGAGCATGAGATGCATCTTCAATTACAAGTAAGTTGTGTTTTTTAGCGAGTTTATGAATCTTTTCAATCTCAACAGCCTTCCCTGCAAAGTGTACAGGAACTATGGCTTTTGTTTTTGGAGTTATTAGTTGCTCTATTTTTTCTTCGTCTATATTTCCATCTTCTTTTACATCACACCATATTGGAATTGCACCAAGTTGGACAAACATATTTGAGGTAGATACAAAACTTATGGGACTTGTAATTATCTCATCCCCTGCATCTATGCAAGCAACTGAATAAGAACTAAAAAGAGCAGAGGTAGCAGAGTTGAAAGCTATAGCGTGTTTAGCTTTTGTATATTTACAAAGAGCAAGTTCGAACTCTGCAACTTTTTTACCCTGAGTAAGGTAGGGACTCTTTAAAACCTCTATAACTCCGTCGATATCATCTTGTTCTATCAGTTGAGTTGAGTAGTCTAGTCGGCTCATTTTGAAGTATTTCCTTTGGATTATGGAATTCTAATTGCTTCTTATTATAGCAAAATATACAAGTATTAATTTCTAAGAAATTTAGCTAAAAAAAGAATAGTTTTTGCCGATATTATAGTCATAAAGGCTATAATTATGAAAAGATTATAGTACGTAAAGGATTTATCATGGGTATTTCATCACTAGGAGTCGGTTCAAGCATACTTACTCAAGATGTTCTAGACCAGTTAAAGAGTGCTGATGAATCTAAATTTGTTGCACCTGTAGAGGCACGACTAAAGAGTGAAAACGCTAAGCTGCAGTCATTTCAAGTTTTAGAAGCTCATATGGATGCAGTGGGTCAAAGTCTAAATCCTCTAACTGGATACGGTATATTTGAATCTAGAATTACAAGTGCCAGTGATGACAAAGTTGTAGATATCTCTGCATCTAAAAATAGTGATGTACAAGATTTTACTCTTGATGTAACAAGTTTAGCGACTAAACAAATAAGTCAAAGTGCTTCTTTTTCTGCTAAAACATCTACTATCGCGACAGCTGATGGAAGTATGGACTTATCTATAGGAAAAGAAAAATTTACACTTGATTATAAATCTACTACAACTCTAAACGACTTCAAAGATATGATTAATAAAGAAGCTGGAGATACGCTTAAAGCTTCTATTGTTCAAATAGCAAAAAATGATTTTAGACTCTTCTTAATATCTGAGAGAACGGGTACAGGTCAAGAGATATCTATAGTTGACAATACAGTGATCAAAGAGACATTAAAACCTGAAGAAAAACTAGATAAAGAAGTCAAACTTGATAAAGATGGTAATCCTATAGAAGATGAAAAGATACTAAAAGCTGGTAATTTAAATGTTTCTCTTACAACAGGTATTCAAAGTGTGCAAAATGCAGTAGACGCTACTTTTAAGTTTAATGGACTGGAGATAACACGTAGTTCAAACATGATAAACGATCTTGCAAATGGACTGACAATTACCCTTCAAGATCTTGGAACTTCATCTGTGAGTGTTAGACAAGATAGAGAAACAATTGAAACTAGTATTGTAAATTTTATAGATAAATATAATTCTACTCTGTTTCAACTAAATGAAGATACTAGATCTAGTCAAGATAAATCTACACGTGGTGTTTTTTCAAGTAACTCTACAATAAGAGGTATGGAGAGCGCTATTATAAATGTCTTTTCTACTATTGGAGAAGGTGCTGGACGAATACAAGATTATGGGATTGAAGCTGATAAAAGTGGAAGACTTTCATTCAACGCTTCAAAGTTAAATAAAATGTTAGATGCAGACCCTGATAATGTAAAAGCTTTTTTAGCTGGAGGTGAATTTACAAGAATTGATGGTTCTAAAACAGAATTAAAAGGTGCATTTTCTGAAGTAGAAGAAGAGATAAATAAGTACAGTAAATATAATGCTATTTTAGATCAGTTTAAAAACTCGATAAATACTAGAGTTGATTCACTAGATGAACAAAAAGAAAAAGCTATTCAAAGACTAGAAGATAGATATGAAATAATGGGAAAAAGATTTTCAGCTTACGATGGTGTGATTAGTAAATTTAATAACGCATCAAATATGTTTGGACAGATGATAAGTACCGAAGCTGCTACAAATTAATATCAAAATTTAGATCAAAAACACTAAATAAATTCTTCAAGATGTCGATGTACTTGATATGAAACAAATAGACAAAGACGGGAAGAAAGGAATTAAAATGTACGGAAATAACGCACATAACATCTATGCACAAAATAACATCGGAATAGAGTCTCCGGCTAAACTTGTGGAGATGCTTTACGAAGGAGTTCTTCGGTTTAATGCTCAAGCAAAAAAGTCTATTAAAGATAAAGATGTAGAAAAAAAGATCTATTGGGCAAATCGTTCAATTGCTATTATAACAGAGCTTATTGCAACTCTTGACACAAAACAAGGTGGAGATGTTTCAAGCTATCTTATTGGTTTGTATAACTACCAAATTCAGTTGCTTTCAGGAGCTGTTTTAAATGATAGAATAGAAAATGTAGATGAAGTTAGTAATGTTTTTAAAGGTCTTTTAGAAGCATGGAGAGAAACTACAGATGTGGCTAACTGATTTTAAGATAGCAGTTGTAGAAGAAAATGTAGATGCTCTAGATAAACTTTTTGATAATGTTCCTCATTTCACCGAATTATCTGACATAGAAGAAGCTGTATATTTGCTAAAAGAAGCAATGGAGTTAGTTCAAACTCTAAAAGAAGACACAGCAGATAAAATGTCTCGAATCAGAAAAAATATAAACTTTTTAAAATCAACTCATGCTCCAGCTATCAAAAAGCTGGATATAAAACTATGAGTTTTTACTTTTTATACTCTTTTTAGAAATTCCAAACTTTAAACTTCTTATAGTGTACTCACTTATTACAGCACCTTTTCTCATACTTAGGATGTGTTCAACAGCATCTGCAATGTCAGATGCAAGCAATTTTTCTTCTTCTTTATCGCTTGTATCAAAACGAAGTTCATCATAAAAAGATGTTTGAGTCATATCTGGATTTATATTCGTAACACTAAGTCCACTCTTTCTAGTCTCCTCAAAAAGAGAATCACCAAAGGCTTTTAAACCAGCTTTTGTGGCACTATAGACGCCTGCAAATTTACTTGCTTTAATTGCTTCAATTGAGTTTATATTTATAAGATATCCATCATTGCTTTTTAGAGTTCTAAGTAGAGCATTAGTTAGAAGCATTGGTGCAGTAAGATTTAAAAAAGTCATATCAGTAATAGTTTTAGCACTTAACTCTTCATGTGGTGCAAACCTACCAAAACCTGCGCAATTTATGAGTATATTGGCACTTTCATCTTTGAGTGTTTTACAAAGTTTTAGAGTTGAGTCTTCATCTGCTAGATTTGCTTGGATGGCTTTAAAATGCGGTTTGTTAAACTCTGTATCTGTAATGCTTCTACTTATCCCTATAACTTCGTAGTCTAATTCTAGAAGTCTTTGACATATCTCTTTTCCTATCCCACTACTTGCACCTGTAACTATCGCTGTTAGCATTTATTTATTCCTATTTTAGTTATAATCTCAAGATGAAAAATATTTATATTACAGACCTTGACCATACTTTTTTGAAAAATGATTTATCTATTAGCGATTATACTAAAACTATTTGGAATTCTAAATCTACAAACTCTATTTTAAGTGTTGCAACTGCAAGAACATACAAAAAAACAGCACAGTTTTTAAAGGGCGTAGATATAAATGCTCCTATGATTTTACTTGATGGTGCATTAGTAGCGACTATGGATAAAAAGATAATTGACACGAAGTTCATAAGTAAAGAGATAGTTGATGTTATCATAAATGAAGGCGCTAAACTTGGCATCTATCCTTTTGTTTTGGCCTTGGCCGATCAAAACCTAAATGAAGCTTTTTTACACTCAAATATTTTAAATGTACATCAAAAAGAAGTTCTTACTCGTTACGTCAAAGAGGACAATCTTCAAGAGTGTAAAGATATTCGTGGAATGGATGAAAATTTTAAAGTTGTATATATGGGTGAAGAAAAACTTTTAGAAGAACTGAGTTCTTTTTTAGAGCAAATTTTTGGAAATTCACTAAAATTTATTTTAGCTCCAGAAGCTTATGTTGGTTGTTACTTTTTGACAATATTGCATAAAGATGCAGATAAATCTCACGGAATAAAGAGTATAAGCGAGTATAGTGATTTTGACCTCTCAAAACTTACTGTTTTTGGAGATAACTTTAATGACCTTGGTATGTTTGAGTTAGCAGGAATTTCGGTTGCAGTGGCCAATGCACAAGTAGAAGTTAAAAATGAGGCTGATATTGTTCTTGCTCATACAAATGATGAAGATGCAGTTGCAAAGTATCTTGAAGGCTTAAAATTTGCATAAAAAAATAGTTCTTATAAATCTATCATGGAGTTTTAAGTGATAGATATTATAGAAGTCTGTAATAACTCTGCATCTGCCAAGATTGCACTTCAAGGTGCTCATGTTTTTCACTACGCTAGAAAAGATGAAAAACCTCTTTTATGGCTTAGTGAGGTAAGTGACTTTAAAGAGGGAAAAGCTATCCGTGGTGGAGTTCCCATTTGTTGGCCAGCTTTTGGAATGAATAACCCAAATTTGCCTCAACATGGCTTTGCAAGAACAAGTATGTTTAAACATGTAAGTACAAAAGACTTAGATGCCAATACAACAGAAGTTATACTCATTTTAAAGCACTCACAAGAGACATTAACTCTCTGGCCATACAAGTTTGAACTAGAGCTAAAAGTAATAGTCTCAGACAAGCTCACGATGGAACTTAGCACAAAAAATATAGATGATAAAACTTTTAAAATAACTCAAGCACTTCATACATACTTTGGAGTTTCGCATATCTCAGATGCTAAGATAAAAGGACTTGATAAAAAGCCATATCTAGATGCTCTAACAAATGAGCATTTAACTCAAAACGGAGATATTTTCTTTGAAGAAGAAGTTGATAGAGTTTACCAAGAAGTGAATTCAGAGATTTTACTAAGAGATAAAGACAGAACTATCAGTATTAAAAATGAAGGTTCATCATCAGTAGTAGTTTGGAACCCTTGGATAGAAAAAGGCAAAAGAATGAGTGCTATGAAAGATGAGGCTTATAATGATTTTGTCTGCATCGAATCAGCAAATGCCTTTGAAGATTTTGTAGAGATTAAACCAAACAATAGTCACACTTTAAAAGCAGTAATAGCTTAAAAACAAAGAGAGTAATAAATATGAGTCAAACATTAGAAATAGAAGAACTTTTACGTGAAATCCATGGAGATGATTTAGAAGATCTTCTTTTACCGCCACCAAGTTATACAGCGATGCAGTGTGAATTAGTAGAATTTGATAAAGAAAATTCTACTCTTACAACAAAGATACCTGTTCTGGAGTCTTGGTTAAATCCATACGCAACAATGCAAGGTGGAATGATTGTCGCGGCAATTGACAATACTCTTGGACCACTTAGTATTCTTCTAGCTCAAAAAAATATGACAATAAATTTAGAGTCAAAGTTTAAAAAACCGGTTACTATGGACTTAGAATATATCTACGTTACAGCATCTTTAGTTGAGAGTAAAAAAAGAGCACTTATCTTTGAGGTAGTTGTTAAAGATAAAGAAGACAATATTTACATAACTGCTAAAGTAATTAACTTAATCGTTTAGTTACTTTTATTTAGAAGTAGGTTTGAGTCATAAGCCAGCCTCAAAACACCTATTGCGTAGTTTGATGAGTTGTTATATCTTAGAATCTTTTTAGCATATTTTTTAAGATAAGTTAAATCATTTTTCTTACAAGTAAAACACTTGTACTTTTTCCCATGTTTGCTTTTAGAGTGAACAAGTGAAGCATTATCATACTTATGTTAAAAAGCATACCAAGATGATTCTACTTTTGGTAGGTTTGGCATCTTCTTCCACTCTATTAGTTTGGAAAAGTTTGCTTTTTTATGAAGAAATTTACTTGCAGACACTATGGCATCTTCCATCTTTGTAAGATCAGCATGTTTAGATTTGTAGCTATCTGTATATACAAAACTGTTTGGCATAAACTGAGGTATTCCCACTGCTCCTGCATAAGAACTAGGAAGGTTACAAGATTCAGGTTTTACACCTTTTTTATAGCAGTGTGTAATGATAGAAACCATGTTAGTTTTACCCATCTTAAGTAGCCACTTTTGGCGTGAAGTCTTTGCTTTAGTTCTAACAACCATAGTATTAAAAACTATAAAAGCATCGTGAGTTGGTTTTATCTTTCCAAGCTTTGTCTCTTTCATAAGAATAGCTGCGATTATCTCACGATTTACACCGTATTTCTTCTCGCTATGATCATAAACTTCTTTGTACTTTTTTAAATGTTTTACCATGTCTGGAACATATTTTACTAAGACATTATTGGCTTTTTTTTCGCTCTTTTTATGAGTAGTTATATGACGAGGTTGAAGATATTTCCAACTGACTTCATCATACTTTTTAGTTTTAAAATAAGAGAGTAAAAACTTGTTTGCATACTTGTACGAGACACCATTTTTTACAACTTTTTTACAGACATCTATATAGTCTTTATTATCAAATTCACAGTTTGTATATTTTGCCGATAGCGTAGTCGCTATTAGGGCAGCTAAAAGTAGTTTAATCATTATTAATATTTTCCAAATTTATATTTTTTAATCTTTGTGGTGTACCGATGTCATGCCACATATTTTTATATACTTCACCAGTAACTTTTCTATTTTTTATTTTTTCTCTAAGCAGTGGAGCTAAAGCAGATTTTCCATACTCTAACTCACTAAAGAGTTTTGGGCTGTAGTAGCCTATTCCTGAGAAGGTGTATTTTATATCTGCATCGTTTAAAACAAGATTGTCTTTTAGGGCAAAAGCACCGCTTAAATTATGTTTAGGGTTTGGCACTAAGATAAGGTGCGCAAGTTTCCCCTCTAGTTTAAACTCACAATCAAAATTGTAGTCACAAAAAACATCTCCATTTACAACTAAAAAAGGCTCATTCCCTAAAAGTGGCAAAGCTTTAACAATTCCACCAGCACTCTCTAGTGCTCCTTCGTTTTGTTCATCTGAGTATCTTATATTAACTCCATATTTTGAACCATCACCAATTATCTCAGGTATTTTATATCCTAAATGAGCGATGTTTATTATTATCTCTTTAAATCCACAACTTGCTAATTTTTCTAGATGCCAAACTATAAGAGGCTTGCCATGAACTTCTAAAAGTGGTTTTGGAAGAGAGTCTGTTAGAGGTTTCATTCTCTCACCACGACCAGCTGCAAGTATCATCGCTCTCATTGAACTTCTTTTAAAAGTTCTGCAAGCTCTTGAGTCTCGGTGTATCTACTCGCTGCATCTATAGTGTACTTGAGTGTAAGTGGTATATCTTTTAGGTAGCCGTCTTTGCCATCACGAAGATAAAGTCTAGAGAAGATGCCAAGCACTTTTATATGTCTTTGCATTCCCATAAAATCAAACCATTTTAAAAACACTTTATCGCTTGCATCTAGACCTTTTTTATCTCGAAACTCTAAAACAAGTTTTTCTATCTCTTCTCTGCTGTACTCAATGTAACAATCTTTAAGAAGTGAAACTAAAGACTTAATTAAAAAAACGGGGGTTTAAAAACTCGCTTTTTTTGATAATTGACCAAATAATAATCTACTAAATTTAACTTCAAGCTTTTACTCAAACCT
>NZ_JADGFC010000160.1 GCF_016744025.1 Sulfurimonas sp. | reverse complement strand
CACGGAGTGGAGCGGTCAGTGGAAGTTTATGAAAAACTCACCCCACTTCACTACTATATTTAAGGTTAGAAACAATCTTAAAGCTTAAATGACTGATTTATAGGTTTATTATGTGAAACTTAACAAAAAGGTATTAAAATATATGATATTAAGTCATTTTAATTAAGATTAAAACCTATATATTTAAGAAAAGGTGGATTATCTAGTAAATTTAAGTTTAGATGGTCATTCTTGGACTATTTGGCTTAAGGTTACAGAAAAGATGATATTATTTCAGATTCAAAACTTAAAGGCTCTCAGAAAAATGGGGGGGGTATGTACCCCATCGACCTCTTATAATACCTACATTCATGTGAATAGTTTAAATTTTTTATAAAATAATTGTCATATCTCTAATTTTCATTTTTCATTTATTTTGTCTCTCTTCTGTCTCCGATGTGTTGGGGCTTATGCCATCCGTTCATCATCGTCCTCAAACTCGTCTTCCTCAAAATCATCATCATCGTCATCAAATGTTCTTCCTTGAATAAAATCTAATAAATAAGCAAGTGCATCCATAATATCATCAAACTTACTATCAACTGCTGGGTCAAATGCTAAAAGTTCACCCTCAAGCTCTGTTGTAGTAGATATACTTTTGTTAAAATGTATTCTTTCTGTCATAAATAGTGGATGTAGATTAGATATTCTTAGATTCTTAGCTCTTTTCATGTGAGATAGTGGACAAACTGGTATATTTATACCTGATTCTTTTATAGCAACATCAAGTGTATATAGAAAATCATTTTGAAAACCACCCTTCTCTATTCCATACTTGATAGAGTTAAAAGTACTTTGTATTCTTATGCACTGCAAAGATTTTTCAAAAGGACTCCAATGACCAGCTGAGATATCTAAAATATAGATATCATTTGTAGGAGCTACCGCGAATGTAACTATTGCTGTCCTATCTGCTCCATCTCCTGTCGCTAAATCCATAGTCGTATAAATATAACAATCTAGTAATGATATCTTACTACCATCTTCTAAAACAATATTTAAAGGCTTTTTAGTTTTTATAATTCCTTTTTCTTTAGCATTTTGAAGAGTAATTGTAGGTTCTATCTTTTTGTCATATTCCACATGAGAAAAGTACTTAAACATTTCTCTCTTGAAAAGTTGTTTATCAGGTGACATAGCTTTACACATATACTCTTGATAAAAATGATTAGCCATACCAAGTCGTTCTAATCTTATCTTTAGTTTTTTTATTTTAGCTATAGGAAAACGTGACTTCCATGCAGCCTTTCCACCTTCCATAATTGGAATTGATTTAGTATGCCATTCACTATCGTTAGTTTTATCATCATCATTCTTTTCCATGATGATGTTATTTAAAATACTATCTTCATGTAGGATTGTTCCTATGATGATAATCTGTCCTCTTATCGGATGCATCGAGGGAATTAGATCAGAATAAAACCAGTTCTTTAGCTTTTTTCTATTTTCTTTATTTCCAATAGCATATTGACCTACCTTAGACTCAAGGTCATCGGCTATAATTAAAGTAGGACGATTGTTGTCATGAGTATAACCACGAGGATCTTGTCCTGCTCCAAAAACATCTATTGCCGATAATTGCTCAAGTGATTTACCATCTTTGTCTTTTTTGCCCTTATTTATAATTACTTCAATACTTGTATCTGTCCAGGTCTTACCTTTTGAAATGCTGTAGCCTTTGGCTTGCATTTTTAAAATGAGCCCTTTAATATCTTTTAAAAATCTCTTTGCTTTTTTCTCTGATTCAGAAACAATAAGAGTGTAAGGTTCATGCTCAAAATAAATACGATTTAATACTAGAATTTTATTTAGTAGAGTAGATTTACCAGCTCCACGAAAAACCGCACAAGCCTTAAATTGTTCAGGACCATTTATAAAATTTAATAGATCTAAATGAAATCTTGGAGTAGCATTTTCAAAGATAGAAGAATCAATATCCTTAGCAAAGATAATCTGTTTTACTGAGGGAAGACGTTTCTCTATATGAGGATTATCCACAATAGGTAAGTCTTTACATACTCCTGTTGTCATTATTGCTGTAGCAGTAATTAAGGATAAAAGAGGCTTTTTTATATTCATACTAAGTGTCCTGTAACTAGTTCTTTAATAAACTAGTTTTAGTTGGCAGGGTGTGCCAAAATTGTCTTCTTTTTGTATACCAATGGCTGACAATTTAATAGTATAAAGTCCTCATATGAGGGATGTTGGTATTTTAGTAAAGGGTTCGAGTCCCTCTCTTGACACCATTCCTTTTTAAACCCCCAAAGTACGGTATCATCAAAGTTAAGACAACTTGATTGTTCCAAAACTGTACCAATTTTGTTCCAATTCTATATCACAAATCAATGTCGTCTGTTAAAAAAGTGGCTCTTTGTTTCTTTTCATTCTTTATATATCTAGCATATTTTTTGAGTGTCATTTCAGGAGTTGAGTGTCCTAACATATGAGAAACCCATAAAACATCTTCACCCTTACTAATCATTAAACTAGCAAAAGAGTGTCTAGTGTTATATAGAGTTCGATATTCTACATTTGCACTTTTTAAAGCTCTTTTCCAAGAGTAATCTCTTATCTTGTTACTATCAAAGAAATTATTTTTATTTCTGTTCAAGAATACAAAAGATTTATCTTTAGCACTTAAATTATATTGATTTTTCAAATACTTTTTTAGTGTAGGTAAAATTTCAATCGTTCTAATACTATTGATAGTTTTAGGAGTTGTTTCCATTCCTTTATTAATAGTTCTATTAATCGTAATTTCATTTCTCTCTAAATTTATATCTTCCCATTTTAAACCAATAATCTCACCAGTTCTCATTCCAGTAAAAAAAGCTACTGCGAAGAAGTTTATAAACTGTCCGTCTGCATGTTCAAGAATTAATTTAATTTCATCTAGTGAAAAAGGATTTACATGTGTTGGAACTTGCATTGGTAATCTAGCTACTCTTCTAACTGGATTAAAATCTATAATCTCATCATTTACTGCATCTTCTAAAATCACAGACAAAACAATCCTAATATCTTTAACTCTCTTGGGTTTTAAACCAAGTTCTAATAGTTTGTTCTGCCAAAGTGATATTTCACTAGTTTTTATTTTATCTAGTCTTTTACCTTTAAAGTCAGGCAATATATGACGATTATAATTACTCTTGTATCTGTTTAGAGTAGATTCTTTTCTAGTTTTTTTATGTAGCTCAAAACTAACTTCTGCAAAATCTTCAAACAAAGGTACTTTTTTAACATTGTCATTATTAAAGAACTCTCCACTATATACTTTTAAAAGCATTTGTGGAATTATTTGTGTATTAGCTAATTTTTTATTAGCTTTGGTGTCTTCCATATTTAGAGATTTTTTTATAACCTCTCCATTGAAAGAAAACCTTACCCATAGCGTATTGCCACGGGTATATATCTTAGGTTGTGTCATCTTATCCATTTATGTAGTCCTTTACATAAATACCTAAAATAAGACTTTTTAGCATACACGACAATTTTATCATATTAAATCTTTTAATATGTTATTGGCTACCTCTTTAACATCAATAGAGTTTGTTGAAGACTGCACCCAATTATCAAGAGCAATTTTATCAAATAGTAATTTGCCAGTTTTTTTATAGTAGTGTTTACCCTCTATAAAATAGCTATTCTTTAGCTTGTGTATATGGTCTTGTGAATAACCCAAATAATTAGAAGCTTCTTTTATATTTAACCATCTTTTTTCACCTGATAATTTAGCTTCAAGTTCTTCTAATTTTATGAGTATTGTGCCAATTTTTGATAAGTTTTCAAATTCTATTAACATATCACACCTCACGTCTACTTAACTTTTCTTTGTATGCAATCTCCAACTTTTGAGCATACTCTGTTCTCTTTTCTTCTTCTCCAAAATGAAGACAACTCTCTAGTGTCGTAATTTCTTCTTCTAGTTTTTCATTGCTTAGTTCTCTAAAAGATACAACTTTTACTGGAGTAATGAGTTCTCCACCTTTTAAAAGTCTATACTCTTTATTATCTCCCTCAATACTTACTAGTATATAAGTTCGTTTAGGTTTATTGTCTTCTTTGAACTTCTCTTTTTTATCTTCTATTTCATCTATAAAGTCTTGAGCTATGATAGAGATAAAATCAGTAGTTATCTCTATCTGATGAACTAAACCTTTTTTAAGAACTATGTTCATATCTTCTATAAATCTATTCTCATCATAGATGATACTTTTTCTTTTTAATCTCTCTATTGGAAAATCAAATTGCATAAAAGTATCTATGTTAAAGTTGTCTTTTATGTAGTTCCAAATTGAAAGTGTTTTAGCTCTACTTTTAGAATTATTCTCTATATCTTTTTTTGTAACAGAGTTAATATCAATAAGTCGTATATTTTCCATCGCTTTTTTAAAAAGATTGTTTGCATTAGTTGTTAAATCTTCAAGTGTTGTTATCCCATAAGCTCTTAAATGAGTTCTATGCATTTCAAACTCTACATTGAAAATAGCTTTGTTTGTATCTAAGCCATTATTTATAAAGTACTCATACATAATCTCTTTTTTACTTGATTTTGAAAGTTCAAGTTTT
>NZ_JADGFC010000159.1 GCF_016744025.1 Sulfurimonas sp. | reverse complement strand
CTTCTTTGTTTTTGGTCGAATAAGATTAGCAGATTATCGATTAATCCTATCTTTCAACTTACTTTCAAAAAATTGCACTTGATTTTAGAATTGGCGAAGCTATAAATATTGGAATTGATAAGTTTATTACAAAACCAATAATTAGTGCAGACGATTTAATAACACCACTAATAAATCTTTGTAAAAAAATAATGTTTGACGTAGAATTTCAAAAGAAAGATTTTCTTTTAAAACAAAAAAATAGAGTTATTGATGAAAATATTTTTATGACTGTCTCAGATTTGGGTGGAAGAATCACTGAGATATCTAAAGCATATTTAAACTTTACGGGGTACACAAAAGAAGAAGTTATAGGTAAAAATCATAGTATTTTTAGACATGAGGGTGCTAACCCTGAAATTATAAAAAACTTGTGGGAAACAATATTAGCAGATCAAGAGTGGACAGGAAAGTTAAAAAATAATAAATATAGTGGTGAAGAGTATTGGATAAGTACTACAATAAGTCCTTTATATGATATTAATAATAAGAAAATCGGTTATACCGCAATGGCAGAAGATATCACTAATACAAAAAGACTAGAGTCTCTCTCAATTACTGATTCATTGACAGAGATTCATAATAGACGCTATTTTGATTATTCTTTAAAAAGAGAGTTTAAGAGTGCAACTTGGAGAAGAGAAAAGTTTGGACTTCTTATTTTAGATGTTGATTACTTCAAAGATTATAATGATTTTTATGGGCACGTTCAAGGTGATAAAGTCCTTAAACTAGTTGCTAAAGAAATCAACAAATATGCAAAAGATGTGGTAGAAGATGTTTTTAGAATTGGTGGTGAAGAGTTTGCTGTTCTTATATCAAATGCTTCAGACGGAGAAGTCGAGAGAATAGCACTTGATATTGTAACGAATATAGAGTTATTAGAGATTGAACATGAAAAAAGTGAAGTTTCAAAGTTTGTAACAATATCTATAGGTGCTGTTAATATAGACGGTTCAAAAGATACAATGTCAAATGAAGACCTTTATAATCTAGCAGATAATAATCTCTATAAAGCAAAAGGTGGAGGGCGAAATAGAGTTGTTTTTAATGTAGATGTAGACTCTATTGGAACACTCAAAAATTTAGATGTACTAACAAAACTACCAAATAGACAATCCTTGATACAAGATCTCTCTACAATTCAAGAAGAGGCCATGTTAATTCTACTTAATCAGGTTAACTCTATAAAAGACTTGTATGGTCTTGACGCGGTTAGTGATATAGTCTCTCAAAAAGCAAAACAATTAAATGAAATTATAATAGATGATAGCGTGACTCTTTATAGTCTTAATATGCAAGAGTTTGCTATTTTAGTAACTAAGAGAGCATTGTTTGAAAAATACTTATCTCTTTTGAAATATTCTGTATTGCCAAACTCTGATGAGAATGTTTATTATGCATATGATGATAATTATTTTATTTCTGATTTTACAGCTGGTGTTTCTTATGGAATATTAAATATATTTAATCACTCAGATACAGTACTTCAAAAAGCTACACTAAACAGATTGAGAGTATATAAAAAAGCACTTCACAGTGGAAATGTTATTCCTTACTTTCAGCCTATAATAGATGTAAAAGATAACTCAATCTTAAAATATGAAGCATTAGCAAGACTTTTAACAGATACCGGTGAGATAGCATCCCCGTATTACTTTTTAGATTCCGCTAAACAAGATAATACTTTTGAATTTTTCACAAGACAAATGATGCAAAAAATTTTTAATATCTATGCGAAGAAAAAAACTGATATATCAATCAATATTACTTATGAGAACATAAGTTCTGATAGTATGCAACACTACATAAGAAACAGACTTGAAAAGTATGGTGGAGATGGAATAACATTTGAAATAGTTGAGTCCGAAGAAATTGAAGATTATAAACTTATAGAAGATTTTGTACTTATGCTAAAAGAATATAACTGTAAGGTCTCAATAGATGATTTTGGTTCTGGATACTCCAACTTTACCAATATTATAAAACTAAATATCGACTATATAAAACTAGATGGTTCTTTAATAGAAAAATTAAATGTTGATAAAAATGTAGAACATATGATAACTGCACTATTGTCCTTTGCAAAAAATGCGAATATAAAAACAATAGCAGAGTTTGTAAGCACAAAAGAACTAGATGAGAAAGTAAGAGCACTTGGTGTTGATTATATCCAAGGCTACTTGTATGGCGAACCAAAAAGTCCAGAACATTATGGTTTAGTTTAACTTATCTTAAGGGTTTTTAGAGGTGTCCTTTAGTATAATCGCGTTTATTATAATTTAGGTGTTTTCATGAACAAGAAAGATTTATATCGTCCTAATGTAGCGATGATTATTGTTTCAAATAATTACCCTCAAAAGAAAGAAATTTTTATAGCACAAAGAAATGATTTAACTGACAAATGGCAGTTTCCTCAAGGTGGTATTGATGAGGGTGAAGAAGTGCAAGAAGCACTTTTGCGTGAGCTTGAAGAAGAGATAGGAACTAACAAGATAGAAATTGTTGCTGAGTATCCTGAGTGGATATCATATGATTTCCCTCCTAAGATAGCTAAAAAAATGAGTCCCTACAAGGGGCAAAAGCAAAAATACTTTTTAGTAAAACTAAAAAAGAGTGCGAAGATAGATATAAATACTGCTCACCCTGAATTTAGTGATTATAAATTTGTTGGAGTTGATGAAGCTTTAAACCTTAGTGCATCTTTTAAACAAGCAGTTTATGAGACAGTCATTAGATATTTTAAAAATGAAGGGTATCTTTAGATGTTAATAGTACAAAAATTTGGTGGAACAAGTGTTGGTGATTTAGAGCGCATTCAAAATGTAGCAAATCGTGTGGTTGAGAGTAAAAAAGCTGGTAATGATGTAGTAGTTGTCGTATCAGCGATGAGTGGAGAGACTAATAAGCTAGTTGCTTATGCTGAACATTTTTCTTCTACTCCTGCAAGAGCTGAGATGGATATGCTTCTAAGCTCAGGTGAAAGAGTTACAGCTTCACTTTTATCTATTGCTTTAAACGAGATGGGACACAGTACAGTTTCTATGACTGGTAGAAAAGCTGGAATACTTACAGACTCTCACCATACTAAAGCACGCATAGAAGAGATTAACCCAGAGGCAATGAAGAGTGCTATACAAGAGGGTAAAATTATTGTAGTTGCAGGATTCCAAGGTGTATCAATGGAAGGAAATGTAACAACTCTTGGTCGTGGTGGAAGTGATTTAAGTGCTGTAGCAATTGCTGGAGCAATAGATGCAGACTTATGTGAGATATATACAGATGTAAGTGGCATCTATACAACTGACCCTCGAATAGAACCAAAGGCTAAAAAACTTGACAAGATATCTTATGATGAAATGTTAGAGTTGGCATCTCTTGGTGCTAAAGTACTTCAAAATCGTTCTGTAGAGTTAGCGAAAAAACTAAATGTAAATTTAGTAACAAGAACAAGTTTCTCAAATGAAGAGGGAACATTAATAACAAAGGAAGAAAATATCATGGAAAAACCATTAGTAAGCGGAATAGCATTAGATAAAAATCAAGCTCGTATCTCTTTAATGGGAGTTGCTGATAAACCTGGCATAGCATCTGACATCTTTGGAAAGTTAGCAACTAGTGATGTTAATATTGACATGATAATTCAAAATAAATCACATGATGATAGAACTAATATAGATTTTACAGTTCCTATTAGTGATATAGCAGATGCAAAAAAAGTTGTTGATACATTCATGAATAATGGAGATATTGAAGCAGATTCATATAATGAAAAAATTTGTAAAGTATCAATAGTTGGTGTTGGTATGAAATCACATACTGGCGTTGCTGCAAAAGCTTTTGCAACTATGGCAAATGAAAACATAAATATAAATATGATCTCAACATCAGAAATAAAAGTTTCTATGGTTATATCTGAGAAGTATGCTGAGCTAGCTGTTAGAAGTCTACATAATGCATATGAGTTAGATAAGTAAAGTATATGCAAGATTTTGCACAATGGAGTTTAGATGTTATCAGAGAAGAGGGTGCATATCTTAGCTGGTTAGAAGAGCAAAGATTTGACTGGACTAATCCTCTATCTTTAGCATTAGAGCAGATTCTAAACGGTAAGACTATTATTCTTATCACTGATGAAAAAAGAAAGTGGTTAGAGAAATATATATTATGCTCAATCAATTCAATAAACTTAGATAGACCTCTATTACCTATTGTAAGTATGGATAGTCTTTATCAACACTATAGCAATATTAGTGGTGGAGAGATGATAGATGTTGTAGAAGATATGATATCTCTTTCATATAAAGATGATTACTTTTTTTGGTACATAGGCAAGGGTGATGATAAGAGATCAGATATTGCTAAAAGAAAAGACAATAGTTATTTTTGGATTTTTGATGAAGAGTTTCACAATGGCTTTACACTAAAGTCTTATGACTCTATGATAGATATAAAACTTTTACAACTTTACAAACTTTTTGATGCTTCGTTAAATGCTACAATTTTTGGAGAAGTGAATGTTAAATCATGAGAGTATAAAAAGTCATATACTAATATCAAGCGATATTGAAGCTGAGGTCCAAAAGCTAAAAGAACTGCTAAAACCAAATA
>NZ_JADGFC010000018.1 GCF_016744025.1 Sulfurimonas sp. | reverse complement strand
CTTCTTTGTTTTTGGTCGAATAAGATTAGCAGATTATCGATTAATCCTATCTTTCAACTTACTTTCAAAAAATTGCACTTGATTTTAGAATTGGCGCTTCTTTAATTTTCTTTTCATGAAAATATAATAAAATCCTATTCATAGAGCTTTCATAAGCAGATAATGTATTATGCTTTAGAGTTTTCTTTTTTTCGTTCATAACCCTGAGCATATAAACTTTAACCGTCAGACTATGTGCCATATTAAACTCTAAGTCTTCATTCAAAGCACCATTTTTAAATTTATTTATAATGATGTTCTTATTGACATTTGAATATTTAAGTTTACTAGACTTAAATTTGTCTCCAAAACCAAAATACAATATCCCATTTCTATTTTTAAACCGTAACTTTTTCATATGCTAAACCTTTATTTAGTTCTTTCCTAAATTCAGTAATAGCGTCCTCTATAAACACAAGTATTTTACCATTTTTTCGATAAAAATGAACTCCCTCAATAAGATACCCTAGTTGTATATACCTGTTGATAGTACTTTGAGACTTATTTAAAAACTTTGCAACCTCTTTTTTGGTGTTTATTGGAGGTACTAATTTATTAAGTCTATCAAGTAATATTTCATTTTGTTCAATTAGAACTGGAATTAATTCTAAATTTTCAAACGCATTAACATTCATGACGCACCACCTAAAAAGGAAATTTTTGTTGAACTGGTTTTTCTCTATGTTCCAATTCAACAAATGCTAATTGATGTTTTTTAATAAGTATCTGTATATCTATATCAGGATTAGTCATTTTCAACTCTAAAGTTTTAACGTACTTCTCTAGCTCTAAATCACTAAGCTCTTTTAGGTTTACTTGCTCATCTATGTTTACATAAACTGTTTGTAGTTTAATAGGATTTTTAATATCATCATATTTAGGCTCTATACTTTTTTCAAAAGCTTCTTGTATCTCATCATAAAACTGTTCATCTACTATGCCACCATGTACATAATACTTTCTAGCCAAAGCTATATGTTCTTTCATAGATTCTTCAATAGTATAAGAGTAGTTCTTTCTCTTTAATCTTTCTAAGGGCATATCTACTTCTAAAAAGTCTTTTAGCTTGTAAGAGTCACTTATATGTTGCCAAAGTGGATGAGTCTCTGCTTTGTATCTATTTGCAGTATTTACAGCATTCTCTGATATTGTAGATAAATCAACTAATCTTATTGCGTTCATAGACTCTTTAAAAAGCTTCTCTGCATGACCAAGTAAATCTTCTACTGTATCAATGTTGTAAGTCTTTAGATATTTACGATGAAGTTCAAACTCTAGATTAAATATATCATCCTCTCTAGTGAAACCATTATTTAAAAAGTATTCATACATAAGTTCACTTTTCTTAGAGTTTTTTAGTTCTTCTTTTTTATCATATAAACGAAGTAAAAAAGGCTCTTTTCCAATGTAGAGAGTTTGAAGTCTATACTTAGAACTTACCTCTTTTAAATGAGTAGTGTATTTGCGTTTTCTACTTACAAACATATCTTTGTCTAACCATGATAAGTCAGACTGTATAAACATGTTTAAATCAACTCTAGTGATAGGTTTATAATCAGTTGTAACTTCTTTAAATATATCATCTACATATCTAAGTAAAGCCTTTAATCCTAATGTATAAAGTCCTACTGCTGTAAACTGTATTTGTATATCATTTAAACTTCTATTAGTTAGATTGTCTTTAAATCCAACAGTTAAGAAGTTATCTAAATGAGTGAACCAGTAAAAACCTTGTGCCTTACCGTTGAACTCAAAAACTTGATTGTTTATAGATACTTTTAAATCTTTATTTGAGTACGAGATATCTCGTTTATCAAATCTACCTTTGCTATCTTCTAACTGGTCTAATATTTCTAAGAAAAAATCATCATAAGCGTCATTAGATTCATAGAAGAAGTAGAGTGTATCTATCCCACTAATTACATTTGGTAAGTTAGTGGATATGCTATTTTCATTTTCCATTTTTATACCTTTAAATGTTAGTTATTAAAGGAGGCAAAGTATAGCCTCCTGCTACGATTGCGGGCGGGGAGTCATCACTCAGGCGTTCTTCCTTTCCGTCCTCATCTCCGAGATAGTTTTTTAGTAAATTTTCAATTTTTAACATAGTAATTTTCAGTATTAAATATGTTAAGAACCGAGTGTTACCAATAACTCGGAAATTTAGCTCGTTGTTCGAGTCGCTCTTCATCTTTTGTTCGTGACCTCACAAACAGATGATAAGCTTCTCTCACTACGAGTTATTTAACTAGATACCGTAGTAATTACACTTTCCTATTACACCTACTTCAACTTCTACAGTTGAGCCAATCTTGTCTTTATATAGACTAAGTTTTTCTTTAGGAATAGAGATATCTATCAACTCATTTTTGATTTCACCATTGCGTAAAGTTACTATTGCTAAGAGCTGTAACTTTACCTTACCTAGAGTCACTTCTTGTGTCTCTTTATTTGTATAGTCTGCACTTGTAAATATATGCAGTAATTTAGCTTTTATGATAATCATAATAAAGCCTTTGTATTGAGTTAAACTCAAACGCGTATAAGAAGCACCGGAATGCTTTTTGGTGGAAATTAATTAATCAGTTGTAAGTTTAGAGGAAAGGTCTTTTTTTGTCATTTATTTAGGAGGTAGATATAAGAATGCTCGTAATTGAACCTTAGCTTAATTTATTTAGGTGTTTAGTAATTATTCGTAAATATTCTTCTGTTTGGTCTATCTCATCTTTAGTTTTTGTTATTTTAAAACGACCATCTGAAAAGTCATATAATCGTAAACCCTCAAAGAAAGATTTTTCTCTAATAGGTTTTGTGGTTGAGTTTTGACTTATTTGATATTCTACAATTGTTTCGTCTTTTATCATGTATTTTTTTGAGGATGATTTATTCTTATTAGGGGTTATAGTTTTCTTTGTCTTTTTTAAATGTGGAAAAACAACATAAGAAGAAAGTCTAGCAAGTTCAAGTTTCTTTTTTATAGGCATATTAGAGTTTGCATATAAAAGAAATATAGAAGCATACCAACTAACATAAAAATCATTCTTAGTAATCTTTCCATCACTATCTATCCAAGGAGCAAGACCACCTATTATATTGGTAATTGAGTTTTCTGGTATGTCTTTTATTTTTGAAACACTATGAATAGCTCTAGCCATAATATGATGATGTTCATCATACTCTTTAATAAATTTTAATTGAGTTTCTTCTTTTTTACTCTCAATATTAGGATGGCTGATATAAGGCTCTAAATACTCATTTATGAATTTAACTTTATTCTTATATCCAGTAGCAGTGTTACTCGAAGTGTTAATTGCTTTTTCTGATTTATTATTTTGTTTATTTGATTCTAATTTATCATATGCGTCTTTATATTGCATATAAATTTCTGACAAATATGTAAATGAGTATAAAGATTTTTCATTATCTACAATAATTACTCTGTCATATTCAAGTAGTTCATATATATAATCAATCAATACTAAGTTGTCTTTATCAACTATATCATTACTATTTTCACATTCTTCAATTAGCTCTTTGTATGTATTATTATAAGCTTCAATCGCTTCATATTTATCTGCAAAATTACGAATACTAATGTCATAATCTTTAATATCTAGAATAGGTTTCATAAACTCTTGTACATATCTATTTGTAACATATTTAGGTAGCTCAGGCAACATTTCATGTAATGTGTTGTTAATAGACACAAATATAATGCTGTACCAGTTTTTATGTTCTTTTGACTTTTTTGTTGCTTCGTAAAACTTTTTTATTAAGTTTTGGTTTATGTTTTGAAGTTCATACATAATAATTCTTATACATTAGTTTATTCTTTAATTCTTTACTTCATAGGTTAGGTAACCACGCACTACTTTTATAATTAAAGTTAATATAAGACATCTCTAAAGTTACTTTTAATAAGCTGACCAAATCTTTCCATTTTGTGATTAAGACCAGTTTTCTTATATTGTTGGCTATTTATGAAGTTTTCTATATGTGTTAATATAAATTGCATATAGTTTATAGAATCATCTTTTATTTCTTTAAGTTTTGGAAGTGAATAACTACCTCCACACTCACTAAATGTTTCTTCTCCATGTGCCAAACTATTCCTTTGAGTCTTAACTGTAAATAGTGAAGATTTATTTACTTGAGGTTTATTAATTATATGTGCACCATATTTAGAAACTATTTTACTCATTTCACCTACATGTAGGTTTCCAGAAATATCACTATTTTTTGTTTTGGCTTCATCGGTATAGAACTCTATGTTTACTATATCTTCAGCAATAGTGTCTATTTTATCCATAATGTATTCATGTTGTTTTACATTTTGAGGAAGGTTCGTACTGTTAAAGTTTTTGTACTCTTTTTCAATCCATAGTTTCTTTATTTCTGGAATCAAGTCTTGATATTGCAACTCTTCATTGCTTATTTGTATGCAGATTTTTTCTAATGAATCTTTAAAAGATGATTCAATAAGATTATATAAGAGTAAAAAAAGATTTGCTTTTAAGACATTATGAACAGTTTGTGAAACTTGTACCATTTCTTCGCCCTGACTAAAACTTGGACGAAGATGTGTAGTTTTTTCTATGAAAGAAAAATACTCATTTATTTCTTCAACTTTTGAATCAAATTCTAAAATTACAATTTCAATGCTCATATTATAAACCTAAAAGCTTATTCTTTACAAAATCTGTTCGACCCATTAATTTAAGTCTATTATTAGATGCATCTGAGCGAGTATGAGTTTTAAATTCATCAGAATCTATCCAGTCAGTATTCAGGATTGATAAATCAGGTATTTCATGTAGTGCCAAATCAACACCTACAGATATAGCTTCAAATCTAACTCTAGGAGTTGATTTTGCATTTTTTGTTTTTGCAAAACCATTTTCAAAATTTTGTTTTACAAAATCCAACATTAGATGGAAATTACTTTCCATAGTTGTTTCAATAGACGAGTTAAAGATTTGTTTTTTATCTTTAATGTACTCATCAATAAATGTAGCTACATGTCCTTTATAGTTATCTCTATCTTCTGAGTAAGCAAAAAATCTTAATACCATTTCTTGTGGTTCTGCTCTTAATGTTCTCTTGTCACTAATTGGACATAGTTCTTTAAATAGTTTATTCTCCGTACATTTTGTTATAAAATCATAGAACTTACCACTATGCACACCTTTTCTGACTTCTATACTTTTTAACTCATCACTTCCTGTATTAATTCTTTCAAATAAATCAAATCTAGCCTCAGGATCAGTTTTTTCGCTAAGAGCAATCATCTTTAAGCTTTTTTTCTTTATCCTTCTTTGTCTAACTATAGATAAATCTTTAAAGTAAAAATTATTTAAATTTGTGAGCTTATCTAAATTTTCAAGCTTTAATTTATTGTGAAGAAAAGCATGCAATGTTCTGATTCTTTGAGAACCATCAACAATTTCATATCTACCTTCTACATCAGCAAAAAATATATAAGGAATAGGAATACCTAAAATTACTGATTCTATAAATTTTGATTGTCTTTTGTCTGCCCAAACAAATTCTCTTTGATAATCAGGTATATAGATCTCTCCATCTTCGTTATCTATACCATCATGATATTGTTGAATAATAACTCCTATTGGATATTCTACTGTATCATAATCGTAATTTTTTATTTTTTCAAGAATTTGCTTTTCTGCTTCATTTTGCATTCTTTCTGTAATCTCTATTTCCTTAGACATTTTTCTTCATCTCCTTTAAGTGTTTCATAATACTTATACCAATAACTTCTCCAAGTTTTGGAGGAACGGCATTTCCTATTTGTCTAGAAACTTGTCCGAATTTTAAATTTTCTTTTTTATCTGTAAACTTATAGCTCTGTGGAAAACTTTGAAGGATAGCTGCTTCTCTTAATGATATAGCTCTATCTTGTTCAGGGTGTCCAAACCTTCCATTTCCAATACCTGTGCAAAATGTAGTCATTGTAGGAGATGGTTTATCCCATTCCATACGACCATAAACACTGACATAAGTTTGTCCCTTAGTAGTTTTATGGCAATCAAGTTTTAAATCTTCATCCCAATCCCGTGACCAACTACCACCTGGTATAGATTGTCTAATTCTTTTTAAATTCTTTTCTGATATTTTAGAAGCTTTGTGAATAAAATCTTTTTTAGAAGCTTCACCAGAACTTATTTTTTCTAAATTTCCAATAGCTTTCCTAACGGAAATATATTCTTCCGGTGTGTGCGTTGGTTTAATTAGCTCTATTTTGCCTTTTTTAGACGCTAACAAAACTAACCTCTTTCTTTTTTGTGGTATACCATAATCCGGGGAAAATACAATATCATACCAAACATGATAACCATATTCTTCTAATTCTTTTACAAAATTATGGAATACAGGTTCTTTTTTAAATTTTAATAGGTTTGGTACATTTTCCATTGAAACAATATCTGGCTTAACATCTTTAATGATTCGTGAGAACTCATAAAGTAATCGCCATCTTGAGTCCTTCTGCTTATCGCCTTTTAAAGTATATGTTGAAAATGGCTGACAAGGAGCACATCCTACAAGTACCTTAATATCATCATTATCAAACATGTCAAGTACTTCGGAACTTTTTACTTTTGATACATCTGCATGAATAAATCTAGAGCCGCAATTTGCTTCAAATGCATATTTACAAGTGTTATCAAAATCAATACCCGCTTTGATATTTATTCCTGCTTCTTTGAAACCATAAGACAGTCCACCAATTCCACAAAACAAATCTACTGCGGAAACATTATAATCTGTCATTAATTATTTCCTAAATTCTATAAATCTTATATTTTTCTTATTATAGTTAAATAAAACTATAAGGAAGTTAACTATATTTTTTTTCACAAATACATTTAAATCGTAATATGCTTAAAAACATCCATTATTAGAAGCTGTTTATTGTAAAGATAAAAATAAATTATTAAATACGTGTTATATATTTAGTAGATTCCTCTGATATAAGAAAGAGTTTAAAATGAATATTTTAAGGCTTTTTAGTTTCATTTGCAGAATCTAGTATCCGGAGCTATTAGAAGTTTATTTATATAGTATATATTATGTACCGTTTTTTGATAAGCGTATAGTAAGATAATTGACTTAACTGTTTATAGATTAGCTATTACCACCTAGTAATAAGTCTATTTGCTTATTATTCTGTGTTTTTTAATTACATGATAGATAAGCCATAAAGCAAGCCCAAATGAGCTTACTTTATTATTTAGCTATAGTGCATCTATTTATTAAGTAAAAGATAGAGTTATAATCTATTCCACTATTTTCACTTAAGCCGATTTCACAAGTTTTACTTGTAGAAAATGCCATTTTTATCTCTTTTTTAAGAGCTGGTTTTAAGTTTCTAAGTGCCGAGATATTAAGCTCAGGTTGACTAAATCCTCTATCTCCTGCAAAACCACAACACTTAACTTCAGATGGAGAAGTTACATCAGAAGAACACATGTTCGCTAACTCTATAAACCTCTTGTGCAGTCCCATCTTTCTTGAGCTACAAGTACTATGAATAGCTATAGGTTCATCCGTTTTTTCAAATGTTAAATATTTTGTTAAAAATTCTAAAGCAAACTCAATAGGTTCATAAATATCTAAGTCAATCTCAAAACTATCTATCATTTTCTTTGTACATGGTGAAGTGTCGCAAAGTACAGGATACTCTCCATTATTACTTGCTTTTAAAAGTTGAGCTTCCAGTTCATCAGATTTTTGCTTTGCTTGAGTGTCAAATCCTTTTGATGAAAAAGGCATACCACAACATAATTCATCAATTGTATCTGGAATAATAATTTCAAAACCTGCTTTTATAAGAAGTTCTATAGAAGTGTCAAATAAAGTTTGATTTTCTATATTATCTTTACTCTGTCCCATACTTCTACTAATACAAGAAGGAAAATAAACTACTTTTTTATCACTTGAAATATTCTCAAAATGTAGGTTTATTTTATTTGCTTTTGGAAGAGTAGGACTCCATTTAGCAATAGAATTATTTGAGATTTTTCTAAGTCCAGATGTTAAGCTACCCATTACAGAAGTACCAAGAATAGAGTGAGTAAGATTTGCTCCACCTAAACCAATTTTAATACCACTTAGAGTCTTATAAAAGTTATTTGCTATAGCAGATGCTACTTTCTCTTGAAGAGGTGTGATTTGCTCTGCTCTTAGATGCTTTGTTAATGCTCCTGTATCAATTCCAACTGGACAAACAGTAGAACATAAAGAACAAGTAGCACAAGTTTCTAGTCCATCATATACATAAGCATCTTTGAGTTCTTTTGCTTCTTCAAACTCACCTTCTCTTTCTAATCTTGAGATTTCTCTGTTTGCAACAATTCTATGTCTAGGAGTAAAAGTGATAGCGTTTGATGGACAAACTGGCTCACAAAAACCACACTCTATACAGGTGTCTACAATTGGATTTGTAGCAGGAAGAGGTTTTAAGTTTTTAAGGTGAGCTTCTTTGTCATCATTTATAATAACATCAGGATTTAAAATATTTTTCTCATCAAAAATATTTTTTATCTCTTTCATTAAACCATGTGCAGTTTTCCCCCACTCTAGTTCTATAAAAGCTGCCATATTTCTACCAGTACCATGTTCAGCTTTTAGACTTCCTTGGTATTTAACAGCAACACTATGTGTAATGTCATTCATAAAATCGTTATATCTTTGAATCTCTTTTTCATCACTAAAGTCTTGCGTAAATACAAAGTGAAAGTTACCCTCTAGTGCATGACCAAAGATAAGTGCTTCATCATAGTTGTGTTTTTTGAAAAAACTTTGAAGCTCAGGAGTACCATCTGCAAGATGCTCGATAGGGTAGGCAACGTCTTCAATAATAACAGTTGTTCCTATTTTTCTTACTGCTCCAACTGCTGGAAACAGACCTTTTCTAATCTTCCAGTAAAGTGTGTACTCTTTTTCAACGTCTGTAAATTCTATAGGTCTAGCAGGGTCAAAATCAGTTAATAATTTTTGCACTTGGGCTATTTGAGTTTTAAGACTCTCTTTATCAACTGCTCTTGTTTCAACTAAAAGTGCTGTAACTTCATTGTCAAACTCTTTTAGATACTCAGGCATTCCATCATTATCTTGTACAGTTTTTAAAGCTCTGTTATCCATAAGTTCAGCAGCAGCTACAGATATTTTACCTGCATCTTGAGCAACTTTTATTTTTGTTACTGCGTCACAAGCATCTTTTATATCTCTAAAAAACATAAGTGAACTTGCTTTATTTGGATAATCTTCAACAGTATAATAAGTAACTTCTTCTATAAAAGCTAGTGTACCTTCACTACCAATAATTAAGTGAGATAATATATCAAACACATCGCTATAATCTACAAGTGAATTAATAGAATAACCACAAGTGTTTTTTATCTTAAACTTTTTATGTATAAGTTTTTCTAACTCTTTATCAGCTTTTGTTCTCTTAGCTAACTCTTCTAGTTTATGTAAAAAATCTTCATGCTTAGCTGTAAATGCTTTTTTTGATTCTTCATCTGCAGTATCTAGTCTTGTTCCATCAGCCATAATAAGTTTTATAGATTTTAGAGTTTTATAAGAGTTTTGAGCAACTCCACAACACATACCTGAAGCATTATTTGCAGCAATTCCACCAATCATAGCAGCATTAATTGAAGCTGGGTCTGGTCCTATTTTTCTCTCAAATGGAGCTAAAATATTATTTACTTGCTCACCAGTAAGTGCTGGTTCAAGAGAGATATAACTTTTATCATCTGCTACTTTAAAGTTAGTAAATTTTCTTGAAGTTATAACTAAAACAGAATCACTGATTGCTTGACCTGATAGTGAAGTACCAGCAGCTCTAAATGTTAAAGCAATTTCTAATTCATAAGCCAATTTTATAATAGCTTGAACCTCTTGTGGATTATCAGCTTTTATAACAATCTTTGGTATTAGTCTATAAAATGATGCATCTGTACCATAAGTTAATCTATGTAATTTATCTGTAAAAAGATTCTCTTTTGATATTATATTTTTTATACTTTCATGAAATACTATGTATTTTTCCTCTAACATTTCTTATCCTCTTTAAAATTATTTTTTTGTTGTAATTAGTATTTTAATAAGGTTATTCAAGTCGAGGAACTGTGTAGATTCTTTGTTGCGGGTCGTTTATAAACGAGTACATTACATCTGATGTTTTTAATACTATATTTTCTATTAATTCTAAAAACTCAAACATAAGGTACTCTTTTTGTTACTCTAAGGTTGAAGATATACCAAAGAACTCTGGGTATACAGCAACTATTGCTAAAATTAAAGCTTGTATTGCGATAAATGGCAATACACCTTTATAAATTTGAACAGTTTTAACATTACTTGGGGCAACTCCTTTTAAATAGAAGAGGCTAAACCCAAATGGAGGGGTTAAAAATGATGTTTGTAAATTCATCGCAATTAATATAGCAAACCAAACCGGATTGATCCCTAAAGTTTCTGAAATTGGAACTAAGATAGGAACGATAATATATGAAATTTCAACAAAATCAATAAAAAATCCTAATACTAAAATAGCAAGCATTGTAAAGAATATAAATGCTAATTTATCATCACCTGGTAAGTTAGTCATAAAATGCTCAACTAGTTCGTCTCCACCAGTATATGAAAATACCATTGAAAATGCCGTTGCACCTATTAAGATACCAAAAACCATAGAAGTAATCTTCACAGATTCTAATGCAGCTTCTTTAACCATGTCTATTGAAAAAGTTTGGTAAATAATAGCAAGGAATATTGCTCCTAAACAACCAACTGCTGATGATTCTGTCGGCGTAGCAACACCTGCAAAGATTGAACCTAATACTAAAATTATAAGAGTCAACGACGGTATGATGTCAAATAAAGCTCTTATTACTTGCTTTCTTTTATTACCTCTACTTGGATCAGCTGGAATAGCTGGTGCAAGATCTTTTTTATAATATGCAATTATTAATATAAATAATATGTATGAAGCAACAAGAGTTAGACCTGGCCAAATTGCGGCTTGAAATAAATCACCAACTGGAACTTGAAAAACATCACCTAAAATGATAAGAACAATAGATGGTGGTATAATTTGACCTAATGTACCAGAGGCACATATAGTTCCTGTGGCTAATTCTGTACTATATTTATACTTTAACATAACAGGAAGTGAAATAACACCCATAGCAACAACAGAAGCTCCTACAACACCAGTAGATGCTCCAAGCAGTGCTCCAACTAAAACAGTTGAGATAGCAACACCACCTCTAATCTCTCCGAATAAAAATCCCATTGATTCAAGTAACTTTTCAGCAAGACCTGTCTTTTGTAGGATAATCCCCATGAATATAAACATAGGAATTGCCATTAAAATAGTACTTTGCTGAATTGCATAAATTCTAAAAGGCATAAAGTCGAACATTGCTACGCCTTCGCCAAATCCTTCGACTAAAGCATTTACAATACCTGAATCAAAGCCTATTTCCATTATCCCAGCAACCATTCCAAAGGCTACAGATACAGCACCAAATGTAAATGCTACAGGAAAACCTATAAGCAGCATAAGAAGTGCTGTAAAAAACATTACTATACCAATCATTTTGTTTCTCCCTTTTCATCTATGTCAACTATATGATGTTTATGTTCTTCTAGAGCATGTCTTATATTGTCTATATCATGGTGTAATCCATCTTGTGGAAATGGATGCAAACCTTTAAAAGCATTTAAGTTTTTTATAAAAAAACCTATATTTGTAATGATTAATAGTAAAAAAGACAATGGAATAAGAGCTTTTACTATCCATCTATAATGTAATCCCCCCGGATCGCCACTTATTTCCATTGATACATAAGCTTCTACTGCATTGTCTATAGAACTTATTCCTACCAATAGAGCAAGTGGCATAATGAAAAATACAGCTCCAAGCATATTTATCATTGCTTTTTTTCTAGTGCTTAATCTGTCGTAAATTAAGTCTACTCTAACATGACCATCTTCTTTTAGAGTATAAGAAACTCCTAGTAATATAATTACTGAGAAAAGATGCCACTCCATTTCTTGCATTGCAATACTTCCACTATTCAAAAAGTATCTCAGTACAACATCATAGAACACATTCAAAATCATTAAAACCATAGCGGTAGCAACTACAATCCCGATATAATCAGCAAATTTATCAAACCCTTTTTCTAGTTTTAACAGCATTGACTATCCTTCATTATATTTTAAGAGAGATAAATCTCTTTAAATAAGTCAGATAAATATAGCATATTATATTTATCTGACTTATTATATTAAAACTCCCCATATAAGGAAGTTTTAAGACTTTTAAAATCTTATAAGTTATCTTTTAAGTATAAAAAGTCAGACATTTTAGTCCACTCTCTAACTTTTTTCTGATAAGCTGCTTGAGAATCTAAAATTTCTTTTAGTAAAGGTTTACCCTTAGTAATTTCAGCTCTTAACTTTTTGTTAGTCGCTTTCATAGCATCCATAACTTCTTTTGGAAAAGTTTGAACTTTGATCTTAGGGAAATCTTTTTTCATTTTAGCCCATGCTGTTGCACTCATATCGTAGTTTTGAGTGTACATATCAGTAGCAGAAACTTTCATTGCAGTTATTAAAATTGCTTGTAAATCTTTTGGAAGTTTATTGAACTTCTTTTCATTTACTAAGAATTGTAAATCTAAACCTGGTTCATGCCAACCTGTATAGTAGTATGGAGCAACTTTATGAAATCCCATTTTGATATCCATTCCTGGTCCAACCCACTCAAGAGCATCGATATTACCTCTTTCAAGTGATGTATATAGTTCACCCGGAGCAATGTTTGTAACAGTAAGACCTAACTTAGCCATAATTTCACCAGCAAAACCAGGAATTCTCATTTTAAGACCTTTTAAATCACTAACTGATTTGATCTCTTTTTTGAACCATCCACCCATTTGATTTCCAGTACTTCCACCAGGGAAAGCTAGAACCTTGTGCTTCTTGTAAACCTTTTTCATTAACTCCATTCCACCACCATAGTAGAACCAAGCATTTTGCTCAGGTGTAGTCATACCAAACGGCATAGTACTAAATGGTAGAGTATTTATATCTTTACCCTTCCAGTAATATGATGCTGAGTGACCCATGTCATACTGACCACCTTTAACCATATCTAAAATACCAAATGCAGATTTATGCTTATTTGAAGCATCTACTCTAATGATAAGTCTACCATCAGACATCTCTTTAACCATCTTTGCCATATTCTTTGGCGCATCAATAAATGGTGTAAGTGTTGGACCCCATGTAGTAGCCAACTTCCATTTGTAAACCTTATCTTTTGCCATCGCTGATGCACTTAAGCCCGTAATTAATACTGCAGCTAAAAGAACTTTTGACGTTTTTCCTAACATTTTCATGTTTAACCCTTTTATTAATTTACTATCAATAACAGTCTAACTAGTAAGTATGATAATAACATGATATTTCATGGTCATTTCGTAAGTAATTTACAATATGTTTCATATATGCTCTATGCTTTAAATATATAGCCCGTGTCAACTGCAGTCTGTATATAATCATTAATAAGGATTTTTCTAAGCCTTCTGACTAAGCTTCTTATGGATTCTAAAGAGACGAAAGAGCCCTCCCAGACGTAGTTTTCGATGGCTTCGTAGGTAACTACTTGGTTTTTATTTATAAGTAAAAGATTTAAAAGAAGTCTCTCTTTTTTCGTAAGTCTAACATCCTCGTTACTAATAGTAACTATGCTATCTTTATAATCAAAACAACAATCACTATCAAAATTGATCTTTTCATTACTTACTTTGCAGAGTCTTTGTATCTTAATTTCGAGCTCATCTATAAAAAATGGTTTTTTTAAGTAGTCATTACATCCAAAATCATAGGATTCTCTAATGATGTCTAACTCAACAGTAGCACTTATGATAATAACTGGTACTTCTTTATAGGATTCTCTAATTTTTTTTAAAATTTGTATACCATCAATTTTTGGAACATTTATATCAAGCACAAAACAGTTATAACCATCGGTAATAGCATCATAGGCTTCTTTTCCATCTATAAAACCATCTACTTTATAACCTTTGATTTGTAGTCTTTTAACAATAGTAGTATTTAATTTTTTATTATCTTCTAATAGTAAAATTTTCATTTCTACTCCTCTGGTTTGTTATGCGGCATTCTAATAGTAAATATAACATTCTCATCATAATTTTTTACAGATATTTTACCTTGCATCTTATCTTCTACTATTACTTTGGCCATATAAAGACCTATTCCAGTCCCATCTTTCTTTGTAGTAAAGTATGGGTTAAAGATAGAATTTATTATATTTTTTTCAATTGTTCCAGCATTATCAATAATTTCTATTTTATTATATTTGTATGATTGAGAAATATTTATAACTATTTCACCGTCATTTTGCATATTTGGCCTGTTTTCTAGAATCTTATTTTTTGCATTATTAATTATGTTTAGTAAAACCTGCTTAAATTCATTTTCATAACCAAAAATTAAAAAATTACTCTTTGAGTCCTTATAGTTTACGCTAAGTTTTATGTTTGAATAAAATATTTGTCTTTCCATAATTTCAAAAATTTCATCAAAAGAATTTCGAATAGAAAACAGAACTTTTTTAGTTGAAGGTTTTAAAAAATTTCTAAAGTCATATAGAGTCTTTGACATATATTTTATTTGAACCATGGAGTCATGAACAAACTCTTCTATATTAACCCTATCAAGCTCTTTTAACATAGCTGATGTTTGTATATCTTGTATCTGAGCAGAAAGTTCTACTAAAGGCTCATTCCACTGATGAGCAATAGCAGCAACCATATCTCCCATCTCTGCTAATTTACTTTGTTGGATTAAAAATTGTTTTTGTTGTATTCTCTCACTTATATCATCCATGATACAAACTATTCCACCAATACTTCCATCTATATTTAAATATATAGATTTACTTATGATAATGTACTTCATATTTTGATTAGCAAAGTTAATTGCAAACTCTGATATATTTTTTTGATGGGTTTGCAGTATTTCTTCATCTATCTTACTGTTTTTTTGGGCTATCTCAAAAGGAAAAAAATCATAAGCAGTTTTACCTATAATATTTTCTTTTGATGTTCTTACTAATTCGGAAAATTCATCATTACAACCTATGAAAATACCATTTTTATCTTTGTAATAAATTGGATTTGGTAAAGTGTCAAGTAAGACTTTTTCAAACTTAAGTTGATTTAGTAAATCTTTTTCAAGTTTTTTTCTTTTTTGTATATTTGCTCTCATGGCTAAAACTATCAAGCTAAGTACAACAATAACTAAAAGAGAAATAAGAAATAATTCGGTGTGTTTTTCATAAAAAGCTTTTGGAATATTTATAACATAATAATCACCCAATACTTTTGATACATCAATTGAAAACTTTCTTAGCTCTTTATCATCAAAAATATATCTATTTGGAGATTTTAATAAAATCGGAATATCTCGGACATTTTCATTATTTAGTAAGATGTCTATTGCCATTTTTGAAGTAGCTTCACCTTGGGCATTTGCAGAAGTTAAAAGCCCACCTACTATTCCATAATCTAGATAAAAATCCCACAGGCCGTAAATAGGCACTTTACTGGCTTTTTTAATATTTAAAAAACTTTGCTTATATGTAAAATGCTTTCCCGCCTTATCTTTAAATAGCAATAAAAACAGTATTGCACTATCTTTTGGATTTAAATTTGACACCTTATCTTGAATATCACTAATATTCATATTGTCTATATATTCAATATTTAATTTTTTTTGATACTTTTTTATAATTGGAGTTAGAGATTGTTTTATTTCTAGTGCTGTTTTTGATTTGTCATTTATGATTATAAGATTTTTTAAATTTGGATGTAATTGGGTTATGAGTTGGAAGTTCTTTTCTATATCTACTTGTTCTACTACACCACTAATTTTATTTTTTATACTTTGCGGAATTAATTTTTTATCAAAATTATTTACTCCACAAAATAGAACTGGTGAACCATCAAATAAGTTTTTATAATTGTTTAGTACAAATTCATAGGCTGTATTATCACTTACAATGATAAGGTCAAATTTTCTATTTTTAAATTGTTCTTTATAAAGGTTTTCTAGTCTGTTTAAATATTGAGGATTGTTAACTCTTTTTGTATCCATATAAGTAGTAGTTAACTCTATATCTTTATGTACTAAGAATTTTCTTTCTATGGCTTTGGTTATATCGTCAGTCCACTTATAACCTTTATGATATGAATGAAGGAGAAGCACATCTTTTTGATTTGAAGCAAAAAGATATGTGCTGATAAATAGTAGAACTAAAATAATTTTTAGCAAATATAACACCTTAGGTAGTTTAAGTTATTATATCATTATTCAACAAAAAGAACATATCCTGATTTTGGGCCGTGAGCCCCTATAACTAAAGACTGTTCTATGTCCGCAGTTTTTGATGGACCACTTACAAAAGCTCCATAACCTGCATCTGAGAAGTCTATATTCTCATAAGCTTCATGCATGTTATTTACTATCTTATCTTTTTGAACAACTATTACAATATTTTGAGCTATAAAGTATAAAACTCTATGTTTATTGTCTTCATTTTTAATCCAAACAGCTCCATTCTCAGAAACTGCAAACTCTCCTTTTACAATAGCTAAATCTATATCTTTTAACTTATGAGGATCATCAACATCTGTATTAAAGTTTCCTAAAGTACATCCATCTACATTTGAAGATATGACTTTCTCATCTTCGTATAAAGAAGCGATAGTTTTGTCTAAATCTTCTTTTTTACATACCAAGGCATCTCCACCAACTGTTTTGATTATCTGTGCAAATTGCTCAAACTTATCTTCATAAACAATTCCAAAATCAGGTATTTGTGGACATGGAGTCTCTTTGATAATATTTGTATTTTTTATACTGTTTAATATATATTGCTTAGAGTTCATCTTTTAATCCTTGTTTATATAACTCTTTAAAAGAATTTTTTGGCATTTTTGGTAAATCTCTTGTCTGTCCCCAAATATTATATTTACTATATACAATAGACTTTGGAAGCATAGGCACTAACTTTCTTATAGTTTTTCCAAAGAAATCAAAAAGCTTTGGATGTTGCATCAATTTAGCTGTTATTTTCATAGAGATAGTTTTTTGCTTACTAAGTAGACCTTGTGCACCTAAATCTTGTCTATGTGTATAGAGTTGAGTGTCTAAATCAATTTTAACTGGACATACATTTGTACATGATCCACAAAGTGTACAAGCAAAAGGTAGAGTCTTATTTGCTTTTGGATCTTTAAAGTTGCCAAGAGTTGAACCAATAGGTCCAGGTATTACATAACCATAAGAGTGACCACCGCTTCTTCTATAAACAGGACATGTATTCATACATGCACCACATCTTATACAAGCTAATGCTTTGTTGTAATCTTTGCTAGCTAAAAATGGAGTTCTTTGGTTGTCCACAATTACTATATGCATCTCTCCATCTACTACTGGTGCATGAAAATGTGTAGTATAAGATGTGATTGGTTGACCTGTTGCACTTTTAGCTAAAAGTCTTGTAAAAACTCCTAGATGCTCAAGTTTTGGGATTATCTTTTCTATTCCCATACTTGCAATATGAAGCTTAGGTAAAGATGCTCCCATATCTGCATTCCCCTCATTTGTACAAACAACAACTCCACCAGTTTGCGCAATTGCAAAGTTTACACCAGTCAGACCAGCACCTGCATCTAAAAAATCTTCTCTAAGACTTGCTCTTGCTGCACGAGTAAGATATGTGGGATCATCATTTCCTTTTTCTGTTCCAAGTTTTTCAACAAAAGTCTCAGATACTTCAGATTTTTTTAAATGAATCGCAGGAAGAACAATATGTGATGGAGGCTCATTTCTAAGTTGAACAATCCTTTCACCTAAGTCTGTATCTATAACTTCTATATTTCTTTCTTCAAGATAAGGATTTAGATGACACTCTTCTGTTAGCATAGATTTTGATTTTACTATTTTGCTAACTTTGTTTTTTTCTAAGAGTGAATATACTATTTCATTATGTTCAAGTGCATCTTTAGCCCAGTGAACAGTTATCCCTTTTTGAGTTGCATTCTTTTCAAACTCTTCTAAGTAATAATCTAGTTTACTTAAAGTGTGAGTTTTTATTTCACTAGCAACGCTACGAAGCTCTTCCCATTCAGGAATAGACTTACTAGCAAGATCTCTTTTTTCTCTAACAAACCATAAAGCTTTGTCATGCCAATGCATTCTCTCATCATTTGCTACAAATTTTGCAGCTTCTTGTGGATGGTTTGACATTTACTCTCCCTCTCCAGCTAAGATTTGCGTTATATGCATAACTTTTATTGGTTTATTGTCTCTGTTTATAAGTCCTTCCATATGCATTAGACATGACATATCAACACCTGTCATTATCTCAGCTCCAGAATTTATATGGTCACTAATTCTATCTTTTCCCATTGCAGTAGAAATATCTGGTTCAGTTACACTAAATGTACCACCAAAACCACAACATTCATCTTCTCTTTGAAGGGTAACAAGTTCTAAACCTTTTACCATGCCTAATAGATTTTTTAACTTAGAGTTATAATTTATATTAAGTTCACTTGGTGTTGCAAGATTAAGAGCTCTATGCGCGTGACAAGAGTTATGAAGTCCTACTTTATGCTTAAATGAGACATTAAACTCTTTGACTTGTATAACATCATGTAAAAATTCACATATTTCATAAATAGAGTTTTTAACTTTGTTATATGCGGGATCATCATTAAAAAATGGAGCGTAATGATCTTTTACCATTGTTACACATGATCCAGTAGGAGCTACAATATAATCATATTCTTTAAAAATATCAACAAAACGGTGTGCTAAATCTTTAACCTCGTTTGAACATCCTGAATTTGCCATTGCTTGTCCACAGCACGTTTGATTTAGTGGGTAATCTACATCAAGATCTAGATTTTTTAAGACATTAAGTGTGCTAACACAGGCTTCGGGGTATAGTTCATTCATAAAACAAGGGATAAATAAGCCTATTTTCATAATGCACTCCAATAATTAATTTTCACTATTATATTATAAGCACATAATATTTATATGATATTCATAAATACTATGCTTTTTCTTGGAGTATTCACTATAAAAAATCACATAAGTTTCTCTTATGGGGAAAGAAGTTATATATAAAACATCTATTATAATAAGTATATGTTACAAAAGTTAACACTTCCCAACAAAACTCAATACAAATCTTTGAATTTTCATATTGCTACGTTCATGCTATTTTAATGTTCTACTATTGGAGTGTTAAATTCATTCGATAAGGAAGAAATATGAATAAAGAACTCGTGGATCAAATCAAAGCGAATCCTGATTATCAAGAACTAATATCTAAAAGAACAGGTTTTTCTATAAAACTGTCAATTGCTATGTTAGTAGTGTATTTTACATTTATCTTGACAATAGCATTCAACCCATCAGCACTAGGGACTCCTCTATCTCCTGATTCAGTTACAACTGTCGGTATACCTATCGGTATTGCAATTATTTTATTTGCATTCGTTCTAACAGGTATATATACTAAACGTGCAAACGGTGAGTTTGATGATTTAAGTAATAAAATCAAACAATCTATAAAGGAAGACTAAATGAACATGAATAGAATATTTTTATTTTTAATTCTGGGAACAGTTGCTGTATTTGCAGGTGGAGCTATCGAAGGTGAAGTTGAAAAACAAGCACTTAATATGTCTGCTATCGTTATGTTCTTATTATTTGTTGGTGGTACATTAGGTATTACTTACTGGGCTGCAAAAAGAACTAAGTCTGCAAAAGATTTCTACACTGCTGGTGGTGGAATCACAGGTTTCCAAAATGGTATGGCTATCGCTGGTGATTATATGTCAGCAGCATCGTTCCTTGGTATTTCAGGTCTTGTATACTTAAAAGGTTATGATGGTCTTATCTACTCAATTGGTTTTCTAGTTGGTTGGCCAATTATTCTTTTCATGATTGCTGAGCCTTTAAGAAACTTAGGTAAATATACTTTTGCTGACGTTGCATCTTATAGATTACGTCAAACTCCTATTCGTTCACTTGCTGCGGCTGGTTCGATTGCAACTGTTATCCTTTATCTAATTGCTCAAATGGTTGGTGCTGGTAAACTTATTCAACTTTTATTTGGTCTTGAATATGAAATCGCTGTTGTTTTAGTTGGTGTATTGATGATTCTTTATGTAACTTTTGGTGGTATGCTTGCTACTACATGGGTACAAATTATTAAAGCTTTCTTATTACTTTCAGGTGCAACATTCATGGCAGTAGCTGTTATGTCACACTTTGATTTTGACTTTAGTGCTCTTTTTGCAAAAGCAGTTGAGATGAGAAATACTGAAACTCTAGACATAATGAGCCCGGGTGGACTTGTTAGTGATCCTATATCAGCAATTTCTTTAGCCGTTGCACTAATGTTTGGTACAGCTGGTCTTCCTCATATTCTTATGAGATTTTTTACAGTAAGTGATGCAAAAGAAGCTCGTAAATCAGTTTTTTATGCAACAGGTTTTATTGGTTATTTCTATATCCTTACTTTTATCATCGGTTTCGGTGCAATTGTTATGGTATTTCAAAATCCTGCATACCTAGATATGGCTAAACAAGCGATTAGTGGTGGTTCTCCAATTATGGGTGGTAAGAACATGGCTGCAATTCACTTAAGTCACGCTGTTGGTGGAGATTTCTTCCTAGGCTTTATTTCAGCTGTTGCATTTGCAACTATTTTAGCTGTTGTATCTGGTCTAACATTAGCTGGTGCATCTGCAATCAGTCATGACCTTTATGCTTCTGTTTTCAAAAAAGGTAAAGCTGACGGTATGGCGGAAATGAAAGTTTCTAAAATTGCTACAGTTTGTCTTGGTCTAGTTTCTATTCTTATGGGTATTGCGTTTGAACAACAAAATATTGCATTCGTTGTTGGTCTTGCTTTTGCTATTGCAGCATCTGCTAACTTCCCAATTTTATTCCTTTCAATGTACTGGAGTAAACTTACAACTCGTGGTGCTGTAATTGGTGGATCTTTAGGTCTTGCTACTGCTGTTGCACTTGTTGTTTTAGGTCCAATTGTGTGGGTAGATATTTTAGGAAATGCAGAAGCAATTTTCCCTTATAAATATCCAGCTTTATTCTCTGTAACAGTATCATTTGTTGGTATCTGGTTCTTCTCTATTACTGACAGCTCACATGACGCTGAAAAAGAAAGAGAAGCATTCGAAGCTCAATATATTAGAAGTCAAACTGGTATCGGTGCAGAAGGTGCTTCTGAGCACTAGTTTTTTTAAGATGAAGATATTTTGTCTTCATCTTGCATCGAACAAGAAATTCTAATTCTTTCTGTTGAAGAAAACCCTATTGTTTGAGACGACAAATAGAGGTTTTCTTCATTTTGTAATATATATTAAGGAGTTACAAAGTTGAGTATTTTAGATCAGCGAAAACTTATTGAGTCAATACACCCTTTTGAACTCTTGAGTGCAACCACACTTGATAATCTTATAAATAAAATAGATATCTCGTATTATCCAAAGGATACTCTACTCCTCTCTAAAAATCTACCTTCAATCGCTTTTTATATTATTATAAAAGGTTCTGTTACTGAGCTAATTGATGATGAAGTGAATAATGTTTATTCTCATGGGGATACTTTTGATTCAGATGCTCTTATCTATGGAACATGCAAAGGGAAATTTATAGTTGATGAAGATCTTATCTGTTATGAGATAAAAAAAGATGATTTTTTAGAGTTGATGCAAAATAAAAGAGTACAGAGTTATTTCTTACAAGATTTTGTTACACGTCATCAGCATCTTAAAAATCATGACATGCAAAATGATTTATCTGGATTTTTACTAGGTAGAGTTTCAGATATCTTTTTACATAAGGCTTGTGTAATTGAACATTCTAAAAGTATTTTGGAAGCCCTTCAAACACGAGAAAACTTAAAAGCAAAAGTTATCATTGTTAAAAATGAAGTAGATCACTCTATAGTAACAGATACTGATTTACGAAAACATGTTCTTTTAGGTGGAGTTGATATCAATGAAGATATATCAAAGATATCTACAAAAGGGCTTATCAGTATAGAAATAGACGATTTTTTATTTAATGCACTTTTAATCATGACGCATAGTGAAATAAAGAGAGTGGTTGTAACGAAAAAGGGTGAAATAGTAGGAGTCCTAGAACAGCTAGACCTACTAAGTTATTTTGCAAACCACTCCCATGTTGTAGCTGTTCAGATTGATAAAGCTCAAAATATAAATGATTTAAAGCTTTTACAAGATGATTTAAAAAATCTTATTACTACACTTAGAGCTAAGGGTGTAAAAGTTAGATATATAACTAAGTTAGTATCTACTTTAAATCTCAAAGTATATAGAAAAGTTTTCAATATGTGTGTTGATGAAGAATTACAAAAAAACTGTTCACTAGTCGTTATGGGAAGTGAAGGCAGAAGTGAGCAAACAGTTAAATCAGATCAAGATAATGCACTAATTGTAAAAGATGGTGTAGATATTGAACTTTATCGCGAACCAATGATGAAAGTTAACTCTTACTTGCTAGAATTAGGTTTTCCAGTCTGTCTAGGAAATGTAATGGTAAGTAATGAGTTTTGGCGTAGAAATGTCTCAGGATATAAAAAGCTAATTAATGAATGGTCTAGCAGTATGAGCGACTCTGATGTACAAAATCTTAGTATATTTGTAGATGCTAAATCTGTTGGTGGAGATGAAGAGCTTCTTCATGAACTAATTAGATATCTCCATCAATATTTTCGTAAAAGAGATGATGTTTTAGCGCATGTTGCAAAAGCTGTACTTAATTTTGATACTCCTCTTTCACTTTTCTCAGGTTTTGTGTTAGAAAAAGAGCATCAAAATAAATTAGATCTTAAAAAAGGAGGAGCATTCGCACTTGTTCATGGAGTAAGAACGCTTTGTTTGCAGTATGAAATTACGCAAACAAACACAATAGAGAGAATTAAAGAACTCAACAATAAAGGTGTTATCGATAAGAATTTTGCCACTGAGCTTATTGAGAGTTTTGATACTCTTAGTTCTATTCGTTTAACAGCTATGTTGGAAGCGAAAACTATTGATGATAGCAATTATATAAATCCTAAAAATCTTGAAAAGATTCAAAGAGATTTACTAAAAGACAGTTTTAAAGTTATAAATAAGTTTAAGAAATTTATGAGTTTTCACTTTCATTTAAATATGGTTGCTTAATGTTTTTCTCTTTTATCTCTAATTTAAAAGCTAAGTCCAATCGTTCAAGGCTCAAAGAAAAAGAATTTGAGTTTTTATTTGAGGAAGATAATAGCGGTGAATATGTTGTCTTTGATACAGAGACAACAGGTCTAAATCCTAAAAAAGATGAGATACTCTCTATAGGTGCCGTTAAGATAAAAGATAATAAAATTATCACTTCACAAACTTTTGAAGTATTTATTAAAAATACTGGTGAAATTAGCTCAAAAAGTATAGAGATACACAGAATTCGCCCAATAGATTTAGAAAATGGTGAATCTACTGAAGTTGCTATACGAGAGTTTTTAAATTTTATTGGTTCTAGACCATTAATTGGATATTACTTAGAATTTGATGTAAATATGATAAATAAGTATATAAAGCCAATGTTGGGAATAACTCTACCGAATAAAAAGATAGAGGTATCTGAAATCTATTACGATAAAACTATTTCATCAGTTGCGCAAGGCAATGTTGATTTAAGATTCGACACTATTTTACAAAAATGTAATATCCCAGATATGGGTGCACATAATGCTGTTAATGACGCTATTATGACAGCAATGATATATTTAAAACTAACAAAGGAAAGATAAATGTCACAAAAACAAGTTTTTAAACCAAACAGAGAGTTTGCTAAAGATGCACGTATTAAAAATATGTGTGAGTATCAAGCTTTACAAGATTATGCGACTGAAGATTATGAAGGTTTTTGGGGCGATGCTGCAAAAGAGAAGCTTGATTGGATTGAGCCTTTTAGTAATGTTTTAGATGAAAGTAAAGCTCCATTTGTTAACTGGTTTGATGGTGGAAAACTTAATGTTTCTGCTCAGTGTATTGATCGTCATTTACATGTTCGTAAAAATAAAGCTGCTATTATTTTTGAAGGTGATAGAGGTGATGTTCAGACTATTACTTATTTAGATTTATATAAACATGTAAATAGATTTGCAAATCTTTTAAGAGAAGATTTTCATGTAAAAAAAGGTGATAGAGTTGTTATCTATATGCCAATGATTCCTGAAGCTGCTTATGCAATGTTAGCTTGTGCAAGAATTGGTGCAATACACTCTATTGTATTTGGTGGATTCTCTTCTGAAGCACTACGTGATAGAATCGAAGATGCAGAGGCAAAGGTTGTTATTACAGCAGATGGTGCTTTTAGAAAAGAACAACCATATATGCTAAAGCCTGTTGTTGATGCTGCACTTACAGGTAAAACACCTGTTAAGAAAGTACTAGTTGTTCAAAGAAATCATGAAGATGTAGAATGGGTTGCTGGAAGAGATTATTCATACAATGAAATGATTTCTCAAAAGAAATCTAAGTGTGAACCTGAAGTTATGGATAGTGAAGATCCTCTTTTCTTACTTTATACATCAGGATCAACTGGTAAACCAAAAGGTGTTCAACATAACTCTGCTGGTTATATTCTTTGGGCTCAAATGACTATGGAATGGGTATTTGACGTTAAAGAAAATGATACTTTTTGGTGTACTGCTGATATTGGTTGGATTACAGGACATACATATATAGTTTATGGTCCACTTGCAATGGGTGCCACTACTATGATGTTTGAGGGTGTTATTACTTATCCTGACTCTGGTCGTCCATGGAAAATGGTTGAAGATCATAAAATTAATCAATTTTATACTGCTCCTACTGCAATTCGTGTACTACATAAAACTGGTGAGCATGAACCATCTAAGTATGACTTGAAGTCACTAAAGGTTCTTGGAACTGTTGGTGAACCGATTGATCCACCTGCATGGAAATGGTACTATGAAGAAGTTGGTAAAGGTAAATGTGCAATCGTTGATACATATTGGCAAACTGAGACTGGTGGACATGTTATTTCTCCACTTCCAGGTGCTACTCCTATCAAACCAGGCTGTGCTACATTACCACTGCCAGGAATAATGGCTGAGATTTTAAATCCTGCTACAGGTGAAAAAGTTGGAGTTGGTGAAAAAGGTTATATGTGTATTACTAAGCCTTGGCCTGCTCAAATTCGTGGTGTTTGGGGTGATGAAGAAAGATATATTAAGTCATACTTCGGAGATGTTGAAAAAGACGGTAAACCAGTTTACTTTTCAGGTGACGGTGCTGTTTATGATGAAGATGGATACATAACTATTACTGGTCGTACAGATGATGTTATGAATGTTTCTGGACATAGACTTGGTACTGCTGAAGTTGAAGCTGCAATTAAGAAGCATGATAATGTAGCTGAAGTTGCAGTTGTTGGTAAACCACATCCAATTAAAGGTGAAGGTATCTTTGCATACATCGTTCTTAAGTGTGATGAAGGTGTTGCTGATGAAGTTGAAGAAGTTAAAGCTATTAACAATATAATCAAAAAAGAGATTGGTAGTATCGCTCTTTGTGATGATATAGTATTTGCTCCAGGACTTCCAAAAACTCGTTCAGGTAAAATCATGCGTCGTATCCTTCGTGCGATAGCTAAAGGCGAGAAAATTACTCAGGATATTTCTACTCTAGAAGATCCAGGTATAGTTGCTCAAATAGAAGAAATGGTTAAGTAGGTTTTCCTACTTTTCCACCCTACATCCAGACTAACTTTCCTTAATTTATCTTCTCATCTTAAAATAAAACAAAAGTCATTAAATAGTCGTTAAGATTAATATAGATATACTCTTTGTATTAAATATTAGGGGTTATAACATGAAAGTATCTATCCAGTTGAGATTGCAAATTCTTATATTTGTAGCAATGTTTTTTTTATCGATAGCGCTTGCCGCACAATTTGTAAATGAACTGCATAACTCTACAGATAAAAATATACAAAACTATACAAATGAAACATACGATGTAAAAAAAGAAGAGTTAAAAGTATTTACTTCTATTGTTGTCAAAACATTAAACTCTTTTTCTAAAAAAACATCAATTGAAAATGTTAAAAAAGAAGTTGCTAATGGTTTAACTCAGCAGATGCAACTACTTTTCTTTATCGTTGAGAGTGAATACAAAAAAAATAAAGATAGACTTTCAAATAAAGAACTTAAAAATCACATCAAAAGTATTATTAGTACAACAAGATATGCAAATGATGGATACTTCTGGATAAATGACCTAGATGCAGTGGTAATTGACCACCCTATAAAACCAGCATTAAATGGTATAAACTTATCTACTTTAGCAGATAATAACGGAGTTAAACTCTTTAGTGAATTTGTAAATGTTGCAAAAAATAGTGGAAGTGGTTTTGTTAACTATGTATGGCCAAAGCCAGGTTTAAAAGTAGCAGAAGAGAAAATATCTTTTGTAAAATTGTTTAAGCCTTTTAACTGGGTTATCGGAACAGGGGAATATACATCTGATAGAGTAAGTATAATCAAACAAGATGCTCTTAAAATAATATCTCAGATGCGATATGGAGAAAATGGATATTTCTGGGTAAATGATTTAAAAGCTGTTATTGTTGAACATCCTATTAAACCTGAACTTAATGGTAAAGACCTTTCAAAACTTCAAGATAAAAATGGTCTATATGTGTTTTTGGAGTTTGTTAAAGTAGCAACTGAAAAAGGGAGTGGTTATGTTAATTATCTATGGCCAAGACCAGGTTCAGATAAAGCAGAAGAGAAGATTTCATATGTAGAACTCTTTGAACCTTGGGGATGGGTTGTAGGAACAGGAGTATATAAACAAGATTTGATTGAGAGTATAAAACCAAAAATACAAAAGATAAAAGATGACTCAGTTCAAAACATTAATGATATTATTTTTAAAGTAATTATTTCAGTAATTATTGTATTAGTGATTTTCATGATAACGGTTTATATATTAGTTAGAAATGGAATAACTAATCATATTGTAAACCTTGAAGAGGTAATGAGTAAGATTTCTAAAGACAAAGATTTAACTATTAAAATTGATACAAATACTCCTAAAGAGATATCCCTAATAGGTTGTGCATTTAACTCACTTATGGAGTCTTTAAATACTCTAATATATGAAGCAAGACGTGGAGCTATTGAAAATGCTTCAGTAGCACAAGAGTTATCTACTACATCTCATGTCGTTAGTAAAAATGTTAATACTTCAGTAGAAATTATTGATGAAACTACAACAAGTACATCTGAGATGATAGAAGAAATCATGAGAGCTATAGAAGATTCAAAAACTAGTAAACAAGAAATCTTAGAAGCTAGTAACATGTTAAATGATGCAAGAGAAGAGATTATAGACCTTACAAACAAGGTACAAAGAAGTGCAGAGTCTGAAGTTGAATTAGCACAGAAGATAGAATCTCTATCTCACGATAGTGAACAAGTAAAAGATGTCCTAAATGTTATCTCTGATATAGCAGACCAAACAAATTTACTTGCTTTAAATGCGGCTATTGAAGCAGCTAGAGCAGGGGAACATGGACGTGGATTTGCAGTTGTTGCTGATGAGGTTCGTAAACTTGCAGAAAGAACACAAAAATCATTATCAGAGATTAATGCAACGATTAACTTAATTGTTCAAGCTACTCACTCAGCTAGTGACAGTATGAGTTTAAACTCAAAACAGATGGAAGAACTAGCAGTAGTATCGACAAACGTTGAAGTAAAAATCAACACAACTACAGAGATAGTAAACCAAGCTACACTTGCAAGTGATAAGAGTGTTGATGATTTTGAAAAGGCTGGAGAACATATGAAACATATCTCTAAAAAAATTGATAATATCAATGATTTGTCTATTTCAAATGGAGAGAGTGTTCATGAAATTACAGATGCAGTTGCTCACTTAACAAATATGACACATAAGTTAACTAATCAATTAGAGTTATTTAAAACTTAATATTTGTTATACTTTCATAAATAAAACAAAGAGAGTATAGATGCAGTTATGTGTAGCACTTGATTTACCTACAAAAGAAGAAAACTTAGACCTTATCCAAAAGATAAAGGAGTATGATGTTTGGCTTAAAGTCGGACTTCGTACTTATATCCGTGATGGCGAAGAGTTTCTACTCGCTATCAAAAAAATTAATCCTGATTTTAAAATATTTTTAGACTTGAAATTATATGATATTCCAAATACTATGGCAGATGCTGCCGAGTCTATTATGGGACTTGGTGTTGATATGTTTAATGTTCATGCTTCAGCCGGTAAACGTGCTATGAGTGGCGTAATGGATAGACTGATCTCTTATCCTACTAGACCTATAGTTTTGGCTGTGACGGCTCTTACATCGTATAGTGAAGAAGAGTTTGTTGAGGTTTATGAGAAGAGCATTGCATCTAAGGCTGACCAGTTTGCAAAAGATGCTTATGATAGTGGACTTGATGGTGTTGTATGTTCAGCTTATGAGAGTGAGTCTATAAAAGGAATCACTTCTAAAGAGTTTATGACTCTTACTCCTGGCATTCGTCCTTTTGGTGAAGACGCTGGAGATCAAAAAAGAGTTGCTGACGTTGCATTTGCTAAGAGTGCTATGGTTGACTTTATAGTTGTTGGTCGTCCGATTTATCAAGCACAGAATCCAGCAGAAGTTGTTGTTAAGATTTTAGCAACAATTTAGCTTTCCTTTTTTACTTTCCTAAGAAGATCTTTGAACTTAGGAGAGTAATCTTGTATTTTTCTAAGTTTATTTTTTTTATTCATTTTATAAACTCCATCTGCATTTATAAATACATCTACATCTAAGTCTTCTCTAGTCTCAAGCTTTAGTATCCTAAAACTTAGGTTGTCTAAAATAAGAGGAGATTCACCTTCTTTTTCAAAATAACTCAAAACCATATGATAACCACCAATGTACTTTTCATCTACAGTAGTAAAGAAAAGTTTGTCTTTGTCAAAGCCAAGCTTTAAGAGAGAAAAGTATTTGATGATTACATAGTCTTCACAATCTCCAAAACCAGTCATAAGGAACTCTTTTGGAGTTGCCCAGTAATCTTCTTGCTTTTGAATAACATCATCGTACTGTGGCAGAAGTTGATTTAAGTAGAAGTTTACCTTTGCAAGTTGTTTGCTCTTTGGCATCTTCTTTAGTGAAGCTATAGTTTTTTGATAATCCTGTGCTCTATTTTTTGCTATCTTTCCAGCTTTGTTTTGAATGTGTATATAATCTTTATTTGTGAAGTTTGGATATGTGTCTGCAACTAGTAAAGTAGCAAATATTAGTAATGTTAAGAGTTTCATATCCTATCCTTTTTGGTACTTTTAAAAATTATAATATAAACTTCTTTGATTTAAGCTAATTGTTATACAAAACCGATTATAATTCCCGTCTTCAAACGGAGAAGTGGGTGAGCGGCTGAAACCACATCCCTGCTAAGGATGCGTATGGGTAACTGTACCGAGAGTTCGAATCTCTCCTTCTCCACCATTGAAGAAATAATCCCCTAAAACCTGACTTAATTAAAAAAACGGGTGCATAATTTTCTACTTTTTCTTATAATTCACAAGATAATAATCTACTAAGTTTAGCTTCAAACTTTTACTTAATCCG
>NZ_JADGFC010000158.1 GCF_016744025.1 Sulfurimonas sp. | reverse complement strand
TTCTTTGTTTTTGGTCGAATAAGATTAGCAGATTATCGATTAATCCTATCTTTCAACTTACTTTCAAAAAATTGCACTTGATTTTAGAATTGGCGATTTTAAAGAATACTTTATAAGACTTTATAAAGAAATATTTGCAAACGTAAATGACATTCTAACTTATGTTAAAAGAGCTTATGAATTAGAAAAAGTAGAACATATATACATTGGTGCGCAGATACATACTGTAACTAAACTAGATGAAATGGCAGAGGTTGAACTTGGTGTAAAAGCTAGTAACTTTGAATTTGACTATGGTTATGAAAGTGATGGTGTTTATATAGATCAACTTCACGCCTTAATGCATATTTATACAACACTACAAACAAATGAAAAGTATGACTGTAATTTCACGACATATCTCCGCCCTCCAAAATTCATCCAAAGAGAAAGTGGTAAACTTATACTACTTAGTGTAGCTGCACTAGTCTTAGCTTTTTTGTATCCGGTAACATACTGGATTTTAACTTACGCTCAAAATCTTCAATATGACTTATTAGCTACAGAATACTCAGAATTGCATAATATTAAAATAACAAGACAAGCAACAATAAAAAATAGAGAAGCCGATAAAGTTAAAATTATCACTTTGTTAAACAAAGAAAAAAAAGAATATGCTGATAAAAAAGCAACTTTGATAAAGATTCATGATGTTAAAGTCAACTATCCTATGAAAGCAAAACTTTTATCTTTGTTAACAAAAGATTTAAATAAATTCGGTATCAATGTCAATTCTATAGCTTATAAAGAAAATCAAAAATTAAGAGTATTCACACTGAACATAATTTCAAGAAAAGATAAAAAGATTACCGAGATGGTAGAATATTTAACTAAGACTCATGAGGGTGTATTTGACTTTTCACTAGAACATATTGAGTTTAAAGAAAAATCTAGAAAGTACTATAGTGAATTAAAAGTGAGTATATTATGAAAGTAAATATCGAAGATTACTTGCAAACTATAGACGCTTCTTTTAAAGACAAGAGTCAAAAAGATATATATATGACTTATATAATGATTTTTGGTATTATTTTTGCCTTTTCTTATCTACTTTTTTGGGAAAATTCTTTACTAGCTTTTGAAAAAAAGAATAAGCAAATAAAAACGATTAGCTCTAAAATCAATACAGATAAAAGATTTCTACAAGTTAATCCTAAATCAAAAATTATGAAACTTGATAGAGAAATTAAAATGTCCGAAAAACAACTTCTATCTCATAAAGAGAATAATACTTATATAAAAAGTAAGATTGAAACAATATCGTCTTTAATATACGATGAAAGAACATGGGGTGAGTACTTACACTCTATTTCAACTAATGCTAAAAAATATGGTATTAAAATTATAGACTTTAAAAACGAATATGCCAAAAACAACACTTCTTTTGGTCATGTCTTAGACATAACTTTAAGCAGTACAGGTAACTATAAGAATACACTTCGTTTTATAAACTCTTTAGAACAAAGCGATTTGGTAGTAGATATTCATGATTTAAATATTTCAGTTGAGAAGACTCTTAATGCAGAATTACTTATATCAGTTTGGGGGATTACATACTAATGAAAACATTAATCTTAATGACCTTTATATCATTATTCTCAATTTCTCTTAACTCAAATGAGCTATCATGGGTTGATACTCAGGTTCAAGCAATAAAACCTCCAAGAAAAGGGATGAGTAACAATGAACTAAACAAAATAAAAGACCCTTTTATATTTTATAAAAATCGTTATAATAAAAAGTATGTTAAAGCTAGAAAAAAATCTGTAAAAAAGTATAGTGTAAAAAAATCCACAACTTCATCAGATGCAGTTATTACTATATTACCGCAACCTTCAAAACATTTAGTGCTTAAGGCGATTATAAATAAATCAGCTTTAATAAACGGCGAATGGTATAAACAAAATGAGTATATAGATAGTTATCAAATATCTAGTGTAAATAGAACTTCGGTTGTTTTAACAAAGAGTAATAGAAAATTTGTTTTGACAACAAGTGATACAAAACGAAATTTAAAATTTAAGTAACAGGACAAGAGAATGCAATATATAAAAAGAATAGTTTATGGCTTATTTTTAACACTTCTTATATCAAGTAGTAGTTATGCAGACTGCACTTATGAACTATTCAGTATCAGTTCAACAAAAGATACAAAAATTATTGACTTTATAGAACAACTAAGCGATGAGTGTGAATTTAGTATTATTGTTACAGATCCTCATGCAGAAAAGTTTCTAAAGACAAAACTTAACAAAACTCATTTAAAAAACTTAACTATAGATGAAGTATTAAGTATTATTTTAAAAGAAAATAATTTATACTATACTCTAGAGAATAATATTTTAAAAATCTCATATCTTAGTACAAAAGTTTTTAATGTAGATTATATTCTTTCACAAAGAAAAGGTACTGGAAGTACAAATATAACACTTAGTTCATCGTCAACTGGATCAACTGATACAACAACTACCTCAAGTGGTTCTAATTCTGAATCAGGAATTAAAATAGAATCTACTGATGAAGTAAAATTCTGGGAAGAGCTTGATTTAGAATTACAACATATCATCAACACATCTCAAGATCTTTATAAGTCAGATGCTCCCATCATAAATAAAAATGCAGGTCTTATAACCGTAACAACAACACTAAAACAAATGAACAGGTTAGAAGGCTATCTTAAAAAACTACAAGATAAAGTGCAACTACAAGTTTTAATAGATGTACAGATTCTATCTGTAACTATTGAAGAAGGTAAAACAACCGGTATAGATTGGTCACAACTTTATGCACTGCAAAACATCACACTTGCTCTTGACTATAAATCAGCAAGTAATGTAGGAACATTTGCTGATAATTTGATATCAACAACTGATACATCCGGGAAAAATGAATCTAACCTTATTAGTGTGCAAGCTGGGGGATCATTAGATGAAGTTATTAAATTTTTAGAGACTCAAGGCGATGTTGTTTCAATTTCTAATCCAAAAGTTTTAACTCTCAATAATCAACCTGCCCTTATTACTGCAGGAACGGAGTACTTTTATACACTTACTAGTACAGAAACATCTGCTACTAGTGGAGGTAGTACTACTAGTGAAGACAATAATATTCAATCAGTATTTGCTGGTGTTTTATTAGATATTACTCCAGAAATTTCAGATGACAAATCTATAACTCTTAAAATAAATCCATCTATATCAGAAACTGCACAAGATATATCTGCAGAAAGTTCTAGTGATAGAGACACTCCACCAGATTTAGTTCGTCGCCAACTCTCATCAGTTGTTACAGTCAAAGATGGTAAAAGAATAATTTTGGGTGGTTTAATTATTACTAAAAACACAATGGATTCAAATCAAGTTCCTATACTTGGTAGCATTCCTATTTTAGGTTATTTATTTAAATATGAAGAGATGTCAAAACAAGTTCAAGAAATTGTTGTTGTGATTCAACCACATATTATAGATAGAGAAAATAATAATCTTTCACTTGCTGAACTAGGATATACAGGGATTACAAATAAGAGCATAACACTAAATAAAAGTTCTATATCTAAAGAAACAGACAAAGTATCAAATAATGTCAATAAAGAACTAAATAAAGAAGTTAAAGAGGAAGAAAATTTAGATGAATTCTAGCATCTTTGAAGATTCTAAGAATGTATTCCTTGATAGTGTAGATGCTAGAGACTATATTCAACTTGACAGAGTCTCTACAATATATCAGTCTCTTAAAGACTCCGTAAAAAAACCACTAAAAATGATTTTATTATTTGGTAAGCCGGGAACTGGTAAGAGCATGTTTTTAACAAAACTATACCATGATCTTTCACCTTCTCAAAAAGTGTTTATTTATCAGACTCCTATTCTTGATGAAGGTGAATTTTTCAAATCACTTGCTAGAGACATGTTTAATGTTAAATATCAAGGAGAACTTAATTTTACACAATTTATGCTAATTGTTGAACAAAAAATGCAAGAAGAAGCAGAAATACCTTTAGTACTCTTAGATGAAGCACAACTTTATTCAAGCCAACAAATGGAAAAAATTAGACTTCTATCAGATACTAGAAGTGTAAAATTTGTTATTACTCTTCACAAAACAGAAAAAGAAGACTTAATTGCAAAAGAGCATTTTCAAACTAGAATATGGGAAACTATAGAGCTTGAGAATGCTTCAAATACTGAACTTAAAATATACATACAAAAGAAACTTATGAAAGCAAACTGTTTTGACAGTGCTAATATGTTTTCGCAAAAACATGTAAACCAGATATATAAGCTAACAAAAGGAAATTATAGAGATACAAATAAACTTTTATATACACTATTTGATATCTATGCATGGTATAGTGAAAATAATCAGTCAAAATTAAAAACAAATGTGATTTCAAAAAAAATTGTTGAAATGTCAGCAATTCATACAGGTTTATTAAATGATTAATGTTAATGACTTAGAAATAAGATGGCGTAAATATAAAATAAAGTCTTATATACCTCATATTGTAATTTTAATAACGCCAATTCTAAAATCAAGTGCAATTTTTTGAAAGTAAGTTGAAAGATAGGATTAATCGATAATCTGCTAATCTTATTCGACCAAAAACAAAGAA
>NZ_JADGFC010000017.1 GCF_016744025.1 Sulfurimonas sp. | reverse complement strand
GTTTTTTATCTATACTGCAGTATAGTTCTTGATAACTATGTGATATCTCTCGTAAAATAAAAACTCTTTCATCTAGTGTCATATTATCAAGATTGTTAAGCCATCTTTTGGCTTTTCTTTTCATTCTTTGTCTATCTGTATAATTATGTCCAATATAGTCATAATCGTGTTTTATCATATTTGTAGGATTGAAATTAGTCCAAAGGCTCTCAATTCTTTTACCACCTCTTGACATTGTTTGAGTTTCAAAATAATTCCAACCATGAAGCATAGACATATATAAATCTGATTTATAACCACTTATCATTAAATAAACATTTTTATATTTTTTATCAATTTCAATTAATATATTTAATAATTTGATATGTTCATCATCTATCATGTCGTATAGATATTTGCAACTATTTAAGCAGCTACGAGTTTTATGTAAATAAGGTGGGTCTAAATATATACAAATAGATCCATTAGAGATATATTTATCTATGGTGGACTCCAATATTTCCAAAGAGTTATCATTAACTATGTAGTACCTTTTATCAAAATTTAACTTATTAAGAATATTCTGATCTCTTTCAATACCAATATTAATATTTGCTGGGTACTTCATAGACATAATAGCACCTGTTCCTAAAAATGGTTCAATATAAACATCATGCTTTGGCATTTTAGAGATTATAAAGTGTGGTATTCCACTACCTGTCTTTTTACCTAAATAGCTTGGAGTATTCATTCACAAGCCCCATAAGGATTGATACAACCTAACTCTAAACCTAAGCCATTATATTTATATTTTGATACTATATTAGTGATAGATAAAGGTTTTGATTTATCATAAAAGAATGTTGCATTTTTAGATATATTTGTAACCAATGAAACTTTATATTCTAAATCTTTAACTTTTTTTATAGCTTCATCATCTAGTGAACCTATCTCAAATTGATTTGCATTGATACAAGGATAACATCCAACTCTTGTACATCCCATTTTATAAAGTGGATTTAATTCAACTTTATTAGCAAAATGATAGTTATAAACTTCTTGTACAGTCCAATATACTATAGGCTGATATATAGTGATACTGTTTTCTTTTGAATAGTAGTTTTTAACAGCTTTAGATTTTTTAATATTATTTAGTTTTTGCCATTGTCCAAATTTTGGTGCATTAGTAAAGTTTGTTTTCCAAAGATTTTCGCCTTTTCTTTTTTGACTTTCATCAGCTCTAATACCAACAACTGATATAACTCTATAACTTTATCTTTATATCTAGTATATAATTCCATTATTGGGATGATTTTAAGCTCAGTTGTACAAAACTTTTTAACTCTATTTGGGAACATCTTTTTAGCAATACATAGATCTTCCATATTGTTATATTTTTTTGACTTAACAGTAAATATTCTTATTTTTAATCTTTTTTCAAGATATTTGATATACTCATAAGTTTTAGGATGCTCCCAACCTGTATCAGCAAATATAAATCTTAATTTATTTCTTGGATAGTGTTTTAACATATAAATAGCAGTTGCCGTGCTATCTTTTCCACCACTCATAGATACAAAATATAATTTTTTCATTATCTATTTAAACTAAACTTTTTAGACATATCATCAAGCCATAAAATAAGTTTTTGTGATTGATTATCATCAACAATATTTAGTAAATCATTAAATCGCTCACCATCACTTTTTAATAGTTGAAAATTTACCATAAGTAAAAGTTCTATAGCTTCATCTTTTTTATTTTTATCAAGATTATCCGAAAAAATAGCCTTAAAACTCTCAAAATCTTCACTAAATAAAGCAAATTCTTTTAATCTAGTGTGAGCTTTATTTGTTTTGTTATTCATTAAAATAGTGTTGCTTGAGTACAGTTAGAATTAACTTTTTTAAGAATATTTAAACTACATTCTAATATATGCTTACCAATCTCATAATTTACCTGGTTGCGAATAACCTGTCTTTTATTTTTAATATTTCTATATTTCCTAATATCAAAGTCTTTTAATGATTTGCATGTAACATCATTGTGTATGTACATCTTATCAACTTTTATAGTTGTTATATTAAAATTTGACCAATACATATGTCTATCTATAGTAATACTTGGCTTTAATAATGGTTCATAATAAGGTCTTACATTTTCTACAACATACTTAAATCTTTTTGTATGCAGTTGTAAAAATAATATAACTTGATACAAACTCATATCCGGGTATTTTGGTTTATATGATTCACTATCTTTTGAACTATACAAAATCCTTGTATGTGTTTGACATGGTGGAGATACCCAAATAAAATCAAACTCTTTATAATGATTTAATAAATATTCTTTAGCACATCCAACTATAACTGTATCATTTGGAAATCTATCTTGATATGCTTTAGCTATATGTTTATCATATTCTACAGCTACAACTTCCATAGTTTGATTTACTTCATTCCATAGCTTTCTATTGCCACCAATACCAGCATAAAGATTTAATATTTTTAACTTTTTAATATGCTTCATCATCAAACAATCCACCTTGATTAGGGTCTATTCCTAACTCTTCAAGTGTCTTTTTATCAGCTTCACTCTCTATACTATGTTTAGCATATACAGTCCAATACTTATCAACTTTTATAGCTTCAATAGTCATAAATGTATATCCACATGATGGGCATTTTCTACATCTTTCGTTTACTGTACCTTTAAAAGTACCTGTAACATTTGTAATTTCATTTGCACATCTAGGACACCACATATAACTATTTCCTTTCTATTTTATAATCTCAATAAAACCTTACAAAAGTAAGGCTCTATGAAAATATTAATAACTTATGATTTTAAGTATTTTAAAGCTTCATCTATAGCATCACAATAGCCTTCTACCAAAGCACCACCATCATCTGTAGCATTTAAAAAGTCATCATCATTATCTATAAAAAATGGTTCTACAATAATACAAGGTGCATTAGTAGCTTTTAAAAGATGACCACCTCTATCCTCACTATCTTTTGACTTAATACCTCTATCTTTATTTTCTAAAATATCTGTTAATTTATCTTGAAAAATCTTAGCGATATTTTTACCCTTAACACTTTTATGATAATAAAGCATCTCACAACCACTTGCAGTAGTATTAAAAGCATTACAATGTAAGCTAATAACTAAATCTACATCTAAATCATTTATCTCATAAGGTAGTTTTGAATAGCCATTTTCTCTATAAACCAATACAATCTCATCACTAAGATTATGTTCACTCCAATTAGCTTTTATATCTTTTGCTAATTTTTCGTTAAATTCAAACTCACTAACATCAGAACTTTTATTTCTAGCACCACGACTATAAGTAGAGTGTCCTATTACTATTGCAACTTTCATTATTTAACTACTGCTACAGCTGGTGCTTTTTCTTTTACAGTTAAACACATTTTTAAACCATCATCATCTAAAGCCATCTCTTTTAATTTAACACCTGGTGTAACTACAGTTTTTACAGTTACTAAATCATCAAATCTATCACCAAACATCTTCTTTAAAGCATCTTCATCAGATACTTTGATGTCATATCCAAAAGTTATCTTAACTTTGTCATCATCTACACCAAAAGTTATAGTTGAAGTATCATCATCACCTAAAATAATTCTAGCTTCAGCGATTAAAATCTCTTTAGCTTTTTTTAAATCTTCATTGTGTCCATCAATCTTTTGTTTTGTTTCTACAAAAAGATTTAAAGCACTTTCAACTGCTCTGTTTTTTACTTCAGTTTCTTTTTTACCAATTTTTACTACTAACATTTTTTACCCTTTTTGATTGCTTTTTTAAGCTTTCTGTTATTTTGTTTTTTTAAACTACTCTTTTTGTTAAGTTCATCGATTGCTTTTGAAGCAGCAATACTTAGACTTATTTTCTTATTTAGTCCCATTTTCTAAAATCCTTTTGCTTTTTTTGTATATCTTGCAAGATACGGTGTCTTAATGATAAACACTCAATAAAGCCATCAAAAAGTGATAGCTCTATGAATATTTAAGAAGCTTTTTTATGCTTTAATGACTCCAACCATTGCTCCGTACCATTTGGAACTTCAGCAACATTTGCTATTAAATATTTTGCACTTAATAACTTACTTATATCTTGAGCTAAAGATAAAGCTTGTATTCCACTAAGAGTTGCACTAATTCCATCTATCTTTATTTTATAGCTATCTAAAAACTCAGTAGCTTCAATAGTTGCTATATTCTTTTTATTTAAATTCTCGTGGTTTTCACATGCTTTTGTTAATATATCGTTGATTTTTTTCATTATTTAGCCTTTTTTGTTGGTTTAAATTCTGCATTATTTGCACATTGAACTTTTACAGGTGGTTTGATATTTTTAATACTTGCTATTATCTTTCCTGCTTCATCTTTTGTAATATTATCAAGGTCGTTTATAGGTTTTTTAAGTATTTTTGTAACTAATTTCAGTAAAGATTCAATACTTTTATCTCTACTATTTGCAGTCCATAAAGTTTTGATATAACTCACTTATTTTTAGTTGCATATACTTTTTTAGGTGCTAGTCTTAGTCCACCTTTGTTATTTACAAAACTATCTAAAGCGATTAACTCTTCAATTCCTAGCTTTTTGCTACTTGATACACCAAATCTATTCTCAAGCATAGTCTCATATAACTCTCTATCATCTGCATATACATTTTTATACATATCACTACAATGAATAGATCTAATCAAAGCAACTTTATATCTTTTTTGTTTATCAGTCATAGTTTTAACCTAAAATAACCATAGATGAAGCAGATTTTATATGACCTGCATTGATTGTTTCATTTTTCATTTGAGCGAATCTAACAGCTTTTTTATAGATATTTACAGCTCTTCTTAAATGTGTAGTGATAGCTTTAATATCATTTGAACTGTCATTAAACAATGCTTTAAAATCATCATCAGTTAAACCTTTAAATTCCCAAACACCACTTATTCTTGAATACAATTGTAGTAGTTCGCCATTTCTACCTTTTAAATTTGTTAAAAGTGCAGGAGTTCCAACTAAAGCAGTTGGAACATTACTAAAATCCCATATTCTTCTTATAGCTTCAAGTGTTTTAGTTGTTAAGTTTTCAGCTTCATCAATGATAAGAATTGATTCTCTTCTTTTAAATTCATTTGATATATCAACTATCATAATTTCGCTATTTGATAAGCTTTGAATACCTAATTTTTCACAAATAGAAGATAATACACTTCTTATTTGCATACCTGGTATTGCTTCAATTAGTATAGCTTCTGGGTGAGTTTTGACAAACTCTTTTATAGTTGTAGTTTTACCACATCCTGGTTTACCAAAAACTATAGCCATTTCGTTACCTATGATACATTCATCTAAGATAAAATGAGCCATATTTAAATCAGCAGTTTGTACAATCTTTAAAGCTTTTACATTGTCTTTATTTTTGTAGTTATTCATAAAGTCATTTATCTTAACTTCTAGTCCAGCTACATCACCTTTATATACAGCTTTTAAGTATTGAGATATAGCACTTGTACTAACCCCTAAACTTCTTGCTAGTATAGATTGTGTTAATCCATTTTTTGTTAAAAATTCTCTTGTCTTTGTTTGCATGTTAATCTCCTAAAATTAATATTTAAAGCTTTAAGCTCTAGCCAATTCTCGAACCATTTCAAATGGATCAAATGAAGATGGCTTTGTAGAAGATATATCATTAGAAGCAGTACTTTTTGACTTGCTTTTAATTTTAGGAGATTTACTAACACTTTTTTGATACTGTGCTGCTTCCTCCAATATACCCTCAACAAAACTATCTTGAAACTCTTGGTATAAGTTCATACCCTCTTTTTGTGCTTCAATAAATGGTTTTATATGATTTTCTTTATGAGCTTTTACACTTGCCTTATGCTCTTCAATTGTCATACACTCTAAACCTAACTCTGTATTTGTTGCTACTCCTATATATTTTTCATCTTTATAAACCCATACACGAGCCACATCATCAATATTTTCATATACATCTACATAGTCACCCTTATTTAATCCACTCATCCATAAATCAGCACCTTGATAAGTGCCATTATTTAAAGCTATTCCACTCATTGATAATTTTCTTCTATGTTTATTTCCTAAAGATTTTTTGATAGTTTCTAACTCTTCATCATCAAGTAAAAATTCAGCGAATGCTGAGTAGTTATCAACATAATTAGCTAGTAGTTTATTGGTAACTTTTCTAAGTTCATCAAGTGTAAGTAATCTGTTTGTATCAAATCTTGTAGCTTTGGAAGTTCGTACATCTATCTTAGATGCATTTTGATTTTCAATCTTTGTTCGTTTTGATACATTTGCACCAACATAACCAGGTATTTTAGAAAATTGAGTTTGAAAAGTATTAAAAAATCTTTCAACCGAACCTTTTTGTCTACCTTGACCAATATCTGCAAGTACTTGTGTGATACTTAAATCGCTTAGTACTCTTTTATAATGATTTGATACATAATCTCGTCCATTATCAGTTTTGATAATCTCTGGTTTACCCATATGTTCAAAAGCTTTAAATAACACTCTTACTTGGTCGTAACTTGTGATAGTTTGAGTTAAATCCCCAATAACAGCTCCACTATGTACATCTATAACAGTTGTGAAGTTTACACGACCTATATCGTAACCTGTAATACTTTCATCATTTGGAATTTTACACATGAAGTCAAACTTTGTAGCATCTACTTGCCACTCTTGGTTTATATAGCTAATATCTCTTACACCTACTACATAACCTTGAAGCCAACCATCAAAACCTTTATCATCAAATACACTTACTCCATAACACTCATTTAGTCTTTTTTTAGTAGCATTTACAAGTCCGTTGTAAGATATAATCGACTCTTTATTGATACTCTTTTTTAAGTCTAATTCTCCACTTTTTTTAAGTATTCCAAAACAATAAAATTCCCAAACTGCATAAAAACCTTGATGATTTGCTCTATTTTTGGCAGCCATAATTGACATATCTAGTACAGCGATATCTATCTTTCTAAAGTCTGTGTTTTTACCTCTATTATCATCTAAAGCATTTGCTCCATTATCTTTAAAAGCTTTTATCCATCTGTTTATTTTTCTTACATTTGAAGCTATTGTTTTATCATCGCAATTGTGATGATGTGTAAGTAGTAAACTCTTAACAATAGAATTTAAAGAATAGTTATGTATTCTATAAAATTTTATAAGTAAAAGTTTGTTATCTTTTGAAGTGGTTTTTATGATGTCTATATGCTCTATAGTTTCTAAATCTAAAGTCTTGATTTTGCTTTGATATACTGTCTTTTTATTCTCTTTTTTAGTGTCTGAAAGCTGTGTATATTGGTATGATTTACCATTAGAATTATGAACTACCACAAAACCAAATGATTGCTCTTTTATAGTGATAGTTTCTTGATTGTTTTCTAGTGCTTTTTTTGTAAGTCGTCTAACAGTTCTCTCACTTGATATAGCTAAACTAGATAAATCCTTACTATTCATAAGTTTTACCATCTAGTTGTTTTCTAATTTTTAAACATTGTTCGCCCCAATATTGAATATGTTGGTGACTATTAGATTTATAAAACTTGATGTACATATTTCTAGCATGTTTTAATCTAGCTATAGTCATCTCAATAGCTTCCATTATGCAGCTTTCTTCAAGTCATCAGCACTTGTAATATATCTATGGTTTATAAGTATATTTGCAATTTTTGAAGATGTACCATTACCAGATATAACTACTTTGTAAGTATTTAAATTGATATTGTTTTTTTCACAAAATCTTTTAACAGAACCATACTCATCTTTGATTTTCATAGTTAATTTTGTCATTTTTAAACTCCTCTTAAATTTGGTTAAAAACCTATTGTTAAGGGGATATTCTTAAAGCCTTAGATATAATTTAATCGCAAAACAAAAAAACAAATAAGGACTTAAGAATGGAAAAATCTATAAACGAAATGTATCATCCAGATTTTATTTCAAAAATAGAAGGTGCTGGTATGTTACAAGCTAGTTATCACACTTTCCAGTCGATGATTGATATGTTTAAAGCTTATGATTTAGAATTAACTCCAGAAGCTCAAAACCAATTAGTCAAAGATATTGATAATTTTCTTGAAACAACTAGAGATGAATACTTAGAAAATAAAGTAAAAAGAATTTAATCTCTTTCATCTCTTCCTTTTACAATATAAGAACATTGTCTACTTGAAATATATTCAACAAATTCATCTTGATTTTTTGAATATTCATCTTCTAAATCTTTATATTTTTGTGGAAGTTCTCCAATATTTTGTTCTCTTAAAAAATTGAACATTTCTTTTACCGATACTCTCAATATATTCGTATCACTTTCACTACTAAGATAGTAATAACCATCACTTAATTCAGCTTTCATAATTTCTCCTAAAAATTAAAATTTAATCCCCTTAACAATAAGTTTTTAAATAACTCTTTAATCTGTTTTTATAATCCTTTTTAGTATTATTCTTAAAACAGATATAAACGATAAAAGTATTATAGTACAAATGAAAGTATTGTCAATATATTTGAACATATTTTTAATAAAAAGGGTACAAATGGAAAGTATAAAAGATATTCTTACGAGACTTTGCCTATATTATGGGGTTTCTAACAATAGAAAACTATCAGAAAAGATAGATATTAACTACAATACTGTAAGTACATGGATTAAAAGGAATACAATACCTTATGATAAACTCCATAATATAGTACAAAATGAAAGTATATCTTTTGATTGGTTGCTATTGGGTAAAGGCGAAATGATGTTAAACAATAATACATCATATAAAGCCGATATAGTATCCGAACCAACACTAAAATATAATAAACAAAATATAAGTGATAATCTAGTAGAAATTACATATTATGACAATATTGTTGCAAGTGCTGGAGGTGGTGCTTTTAATGATGATGAAGCTCATACACTTATGGCATTTGATAAAGAGTTTTTAAAAGTACATTTAGGACTTACATCTTTTAATAATATTCATATCATAACTGCTACAGGAGATAGTATGGAGCCAACTATATCAGCAAGTGAATTACTGTTTATAAGTCCTATTGAAAATGAGGGTGGATATATCAAAGAGGGTGGAATATATATAATACAATGCGATGATTCTATATTGGTAAAAAGAGTATCAAAAAACAATTTTAGCAAAGAGATAACACTCATAAGTGATAATACAATTTATCCATCACAAACTATAAAATTAGATGATTTCAATACTTGTAATATACTAGGTAGAGTTATAGGACAGTTCAATGGTTTATAATAAAATAATACTTCTATTTTTAATAATTTATGTAACAAATCTATCAGCTTTTAATATAGATGATTTTGTAGATAAAAATAAGTGTGACCAAATCATAGATAAGCAAGTATTTAAAATATGTTATTCGTATGAGCATAAAGGTGCATTAGCTGTATGGTATGATTTAGATGCAAAATTGGTGGATCATGTAAACATAAAAAAACGATTCTCTTTTTACAATGAAAAAACAATCCCAATGAAATATAGAACAAAGAAAAAAGACTATACAAGAAGTGGATTTGATAGAGGTCACTTAGCAAATGATGCTAGTTTTGATTATGATAAAAAAGTACTAAGAAAAACATATACAATGGCAAACATCATACCACAAGCTCCAAAGGTTAATCGTTACACTTGGATTAAAGCTGAGAGATATGAAAGGCAAATGGCTAGTAAGCTTGGAACTGTAACAGTCATAAATCTAGTGAACTACCAAAAGCCACTTAATACTATTAAAAACAGTATAAGCATTCCTACATCATTTACAAAGGTTTTATATAACAATGAAGCTAACTTTTCAAGATGCCTTAAATATGAAAACATAAAAGATATAGAAGTAAAAAAAGATAAACTAAAACAACATAATATCAACTGTTTAAATTTATTGTAAACTATATTTAAACACCATTTAAAGATATTCAATAATTAAATTATTTCTTTAAGGTTTGATTTTATAGTGTCCTTAGCTATTTTAAAAATTATTGGAAAATAGCTATAAAGCTTTTAGTTAAGGCTTTGTTAGTATGTCCTTAGCTATGTTTAAGGCTTAATAAATGATAGTTTTTAGTATTTGTTAGGTAGGATAAAGGCGATATATAAGGGGTTTTGACTTTAAGGTTTGTAGTTAGGACATTCTTAACGATTTAGGGTATGACATTCTTAAATGCGATTTATAACAAGCTTTAAGCTTTTAATAGCTTCAATGAGCTTTGGCTTTTGTGCATTTTCACTTGGCCTAAATAGTGCTATTAAATCACTACTTCTAAGTCTTGAATAATGAAAAAATGTATCTTCTTCCTCTGTGCCAAATTTAACAGTTTTTACATTATCTAAATTATAAAAGTTTTCATATTCACCAGTAGCATCAATTAATATTGCTTTTGATTTATTTAAAAGTAAAAACTCTTCCAGAATCATTGATATAGTATAACTTTTACCACCTCCAGTAGTACCTACTATTGCGCAATGTCGTCCAAACAATTGATTTGGATTTAATGGAAGGCTAGTTTCTAAACTATTAGTTAACTTTGCGATATCAAAGGATACAGAACTACTATCTTCACTACTAATAAACAAAGTTTTAATTAAATCAGCAGAACACAAATATACTTTTGAACCAACAGCAGGGTATCTACCTAACCCCTTGTCTATTTTTTTAGAATAGTAATTAAATGATAATAATAATTCCACTTTACCTTGAGGGTGAAAACTGGAATCATAAAAAGCATGTTCACCTAAGAAATTATGTTCTTTTTCTGGTAAAGAAACTTCTTGTAGTTTACCTAAGAAACCAAAATTTTCACCTTCTATAACAACATAGTTACCAACTATACCACCTGATAATTCATCTTCATAATGCCAAAACTTTTTTAAAAGTGTAGGAGTTGGAAAATGTATATTGGAATAACTTGGAGTAACTTTTGATATATATCCTACAAATTTATCATTTGTAAATATATGCTTATTCATGATTCATGACCATTGAAATCTAAATACTGACTTGATGGTAAATTCGTTACAAAATCTTTAAAAAATTCTCCAATGATTAATATCTGACTACTTCTTTTTGACAGTTCAAAAAGTTTTTCAAAATTCTCATTTACAGTTGGTTTTATAAAAGGTTCAATTATTACTAAATTTAAACTTGGATTTTGATTTAAAGCTTCATTTATCATTGTGAAAATATGCTTATCTGCAAAACTAAATCCTATGCTAATCAGAGTCGTAGTACCACCTTTTCGAAGTTCTGCTTGAAATCTACTCATCATTTCAAAGTAAGGCTGTTCATACGATGATTCATATTTATTGCTATTTGGATATATCATCATGGCTTTTGATGGATTGTCAATTTGTACTATTTCAGTATCTCGTTTTTCCCAGTTTACAGAACCATGCAATTTATATAAATGAAATACATTACTAGCAAAATTTTCTGTAGATGAAGTACGGCTATTTTCTCTAATAACAATATCATAATCAAAATACTTGCCACTGAATTTTCTAGGCTGAGTAAATGAAAAGCCATCAATGATTACATAACCACCTTCTGCTCCAGCTTCTTCAAATGCTCTGTCATAATTTGTTGTAAATATTTTTAATCTAGATTGTTTTGTTTTTCTACTTGTAAGCTTTTTTATAAAGTCTAAATGAATTGATTTATCTATTAACGAAAAACTACATTGGCTTAAAATTGCTTTTTCTATTGTATCAACATGGAAAGTAATGCTACTGTCTTCTTTAAATTCTAAATATAATTTTGCTTTAGATAAGACAATTTCTAAATCTCTTTTTTCTTTTACATCTTCATCAATTTCTAAAGTACTTAGAAAGGTGTCAAAGTTGAAATCTTGATTTACAAGAGTATATATGTAATCCCAAAGTTCAGTCATTAGCTTACCACCAAACAAATCATCATCTTTTGAACTACCAGCACCAGTTAAAACAAGCATCCTTTCAGCAGATACTAATTTCTCAAGAGCTTTTATATAATAATAGTGAGTTAATTCAATAGCTTTATTAGTTAGTACTTCTTCACTTATATCATCAGATAAAATATATTCAACAGTATTATCTTCCCGTCTTTCTTTGTATAAAATGTTGTCAACTCTTAACTCATCTTCTTTTATCTCTATGATTTTATTCTTTGTACTCAAAAATATTTTATCTTCCATATTTATCCCTTAAATTAATTTTAAAGTTCCACAACTCTTTCAAACATCTCTTTTATCTCCATCTCGTGAGATATCAAAAATATCTGTCTGTATTGCTCTTTTATAGTATGAAACGCTTCTAGTATCTCCATGCGTCTTGCTTCATCTTGACTTCCGAAGACTTCATCAAACGCTAAGAACCCTATGGAACTTGCACCGCTTAGTTCTGTGAGAGTTTTTGAGATGGCGATGCGAAGTACCAAGTTTGCTAGGTCTATCTCTCCACCGCTGAAGCGTTCTATGTGGTACTTTTTGCCTTCATCGTAGATGAAAAAGTCGAAGTCGTTGCTTACTTCTATGTGTTGGTATCTGCCTTTTGTTATTTGAGAGTACATCTCAGATGCAAGGCTAGAGATGCGAGGTGCTACTTTGGCGTTTAGTTTTGTCTTGAACTCTGATAGGCTCAGCTTTATTTTTTCGTAGTCTCTTAGGTCATCTTTTTTTGTTTGTACTTTTTTTAGTTGAGTCTCGTTGTTGTCCAGAGAGTTTTGTATGGTCTTTATCTCTCCGAGTATAGATGCTATGGCTACTTTTATATCGTTTAGCGTAGTTGTCTGTGTTTCTACTGTTTTTAGTGCTTCGTCATGCTGAGTGAGCTTTTGTTTGTGAGCATCTTCATCGTAGAGAATTTTGTTGTACTCTTGTTCTTTGTCTTGGTGTTTTTTCTTTAGTTCTTCTATGTGTGCAGTTACTTTTTCTAAGTCTTTTTTTACTGCGTCTAGTCTTTTTAGTTCTGTCTCTAGGCTCACTGCATGTTTGTACTTTGGAGTAAGCTCATCGTACTTAGTTCGTATATTTGCGTGTAGAGTTGCATCGTAGCTAAACTGCTCTAGTGCTTTTAACTCTTCTTTGTTTTTTAAGCCTTTTTGCTCCACAGTTTTGAAATGCTCTTTTGCACGAGAGAGATCATTTTGTTTTGAGACTATGATGTTTAGTTGTTTTGTAAGTTCTTGGTACTCTTTGTCTTTTACTCTCTTTAGTTCAAGAAGTTTTGCTTTTTGCTCTTGTACATTTTTTAGCTGAGTGTTGTGTGCATCTATCTTCTTTTGGTGAGTTTCTTGGACTATCAGGTTAAGAGAGTTTATAACATTGTCATACTCTTCAAGCAACGGTCTTGTACAAGTAGGGCAGGCTGAGTTTTGTCCTAGTTCTTTGATTTTGTTTATCTTAGTGTTTGTCTCATCTATTGCTCTTTGTTCAGCTTTCACACCTGCCATTAGTTCTTGTTCAGTTTTCTGAGTTACTTCTATGGCATCTATACGTTGTGACAACTCTTGTTCTAAGTTCTTTGCATCTAAAGAGTACTTCTCGTAAGCTTCACACTCTTTGTTTAGTGTAGCTATGTCAGCCTTTCTCTTAGTGTACTGCTCTCTTAGTTGGACTTGCTCTTTTGTAAGCCCTTCTTTTTTTAAATGGTACTCTTTTAACTTCTCTTGGTTTTTCAAATCCTCTTGCAGACTCAGGTACTCTTTTTTTACAGATGTTAGGCTTTTTAGTTCTTCTTGTTTATGTTCAAGCTCATGGTTCTCAGCTATGAGTTTTGCTTGGTTTAGCATCTCTAGGCTTTTAGAGTTTTTGAGAAGTTCAAGAGATGCCAATAATTTTTGTTTTTGCTCTTTAGTTTTTGTAAAAACATCAAGCTCTTTTTTTATTGACTGTTCTTTTTCTTTTAGAGTTATAAGCTCTTTGGTCTTGTTCAGCTCATCTTTTTTTAGAGCGTTTTTCTTTTCTTCATTTGACTTGATTTGCTCTTGTTTTGCTTTTATCTCATCGTCACCAAGAAGTACTTCGGCAAATGCACTTATCTCGCGTTTTAGCTCACGGCTTTTCTCTACCAGCTCTTTTTCTACGAAGTCTATTTTTTCTAGTCCTAGAAGTTTACGTATCATCTTTTTGCGGTCTTCGTTTTTGAGAGTGCTTAGGCTTGTCAGCTCTTTTTGAGATGCAAAGAGTGTGTGCATAAATGCATCTTTACTCATGCCTGTGAGTTTAACTATGGCAGAAGTTACTTCTTTTGCTCCAGTAGTTGTAAGAGAGCCGTTTTTAAAGAACTTTGCGTTTGCACTTAAAGCTTTTCCGCGATACTCTCGTACCACTTTGTATTCTATACTTTCAAACTCAAAGTGCAACTCGACCACTACTGCATCTTTTGTAGAAGCGTTAGCATTTTTAAGCAGTGCTGTATTTCCTCGTTTTTTAGTCTCTCCATAAAGAGCAAAGAGTATGGCTTCAAATATCGTAGACTTTCCGCTACCATTTTTACCGATGATACCAACAAGACCTTCGCCAAACTCTATGTCGTAGCTTGTGTACTTTTTGAAGTTTTCCAGATGCAGTTTAGAGAGTATCATCGCTAGACTCCTCATAGTGTGCAAATAGTTCTTGAACCTTGCCTTTTAGTCTGTCAAACTCTTCTTCGCTTGCATCTTCTTTTATGTGTTCTAAAAAGAATTCTTCAAGACTTATAGCCTCTGCATCTACAACTTCTGTCTCATTTGCACCTCTCTTGAACTCTCGTTTTATACTCACACTCATGGCATCTACAAATAGTTCTTTGATGTCTGAGTTTTGAATGTCTATAGATTGCAAGGCTGTAAGGTTTTTTAGTCTTACCTCGACTATGGCATATTTAGTATCAGTTGCATCTATAGATGCCAATGAACTCTCATAAGCCTCACAGTCGATTTCTTTAGAGATAATAGGTCGTATGTCTATTTCTTTGTAGTTTATCTCTAGAGAGTCGTTTAAAGTTAGTTCTACGAAGCCTTTAGAGTTTCGTTTGTCATTTAGGCTTGTTCTCTCAGTTGAACCGCTGTAGTAAACATTTTCATGTTTACCAACTTTACCAAACCCATGCCAGTGACCAAGAGCTACATAGTCCATTTTTTGGAATATATACTCTTTGTCAGTAGGATAAACCCATTCGCCAAACTCTTGCATCAAGTACCAAGCTCCAACGCTACAGTGCATCATCATGATGTTCTTTTTCTTTGCATCTATGTTTGACTCGCAAAGTTCTATTTGTTCTAGTGCTTTAGAGTCGTCATTCATATGGGGTAGGGTGTGAAACACAACATCGCCAAACTCTATTTTCTTGTACTCTTGGTTATATGAAACATGTACATTTTTAAAACTTTCAAAAATTTTAAGTATGGGTGAGCTTAGATTTGTTCTAGGAGTTGAGTGGTTTCCTGCGATAAGTATAAATGGAATATTTAGAGCATCTATCTCTCTTATCTGTTCAAGTGCAAACGTGATGGCACGATTACTTGGGCTAGAACGGTGAAAAAGGTCACCAGTATGTATAATGTAGTCTGGACAAGTTAGTTTTATCTGCTCTACTACCTGAGAGAAAGCGTTATAAAAGTCTGCTTCTCTTTGGTTTATGTTATCTTCGTTTAAAATGTCTAAGTCGTTATACCCGAGGTGAGTATCGCTAAAGTGTAATATGTTCAAGTGAATCCTAATTAACGAAATTAATTAGGATATGATATCTAATCCTTACTGAACTTTGAGTTGTTTAGTTGTTGGGTCAAGCTCGCTAACAACATTGTCCAAAATACTAAATAGTTTCTCACTCTCATCTTCCATCTCTTTAAAGTTATCTATGATTTGATTTTCATTTGTTTGGCTAAGTAAAGAAGTAGATTCTACAAGTTTTATATTTTTTAGTACATTAGTATGCACCATAGCATGAGGTTTGTCTATAGAAGCATAGTTCTTTGTATGACCATATCTAGATTTGCCTTCACTTAGGTACCATTTACCTAAACGACAACTTTCATGATCCCCAAATGCTACCACACTTTTTTGAGAAATAACTGCTGCATAAGCATTTGATTTGAAAAGAATATGGTCAATTTTAACAAGTACCATAAAGAGTGAATCACGGATAAAACTAGCATACTCTGCCGAGCTTTGAGCATTGTTTTGAAAGCCTTTTAAAGTAGTTGCAAAAGTATCTATAGTACTTGTTACATTGTTGGCTATATCTGACATATCTCCCGCATTTGACTGGATTTCTTGTGTCTCTTGCTGTAATGTTTGAATAGTTACTGATATCTCTTGAGTTGACTTTTGAGTACGTTCAGCTAGTTTTCTTACTTCATCAGCAACAACTGCAAAACCACGTCCATGCTCACCTGCACGAGCAGCTTCGATAGCAGCATTTAATGCTAATAGATTTGTTTGCTCTGCAATATCTTTAATGATATCAGCAATAGCTGAGATTTCATTTGATCTCTCAGATAGAGAGTTGATATTGTCATTTGTTGCAGATACTTTTTGAGTTAGCTCATTAAACATACTTGAGACAATATGCATTGAGTCTAAGCTTTGAGTCGCTTCTGTTGATGTTTGTTCAGACATTTGTGATATTTTTTTAACTTCATTAGAGTTGGATAAAAGGTCTTGTTAAATAATACTTAGACTACGTGCAATACCACCACCAAAACTATGCAGTTTATCAGTGAAGACACCTCTTCTTTGTGCTTTATATCCATTTTCTATTATTTTAACTGAGTTGTTGATTGCATCTGCAGCTTCTTTAAAGATTTTATTTAGTCCTTGTGTGTCTGCGTAGTAAGATTTATCTATATCTTCAGCAATTTTTACTGCTTTAGTTGTTTCACCCATATAATGCTTTAACTGTTGCATCATAGAGTTAAACTCGTGACCCAAATCGAATATCTCTCCTTTACCTATTTCAAGAGCAATAACATCAAAGTTACCATGACTTACTTTATCTATAGATATAGTTACTGTTTCAATTGATTCTTTTACAATTAATAGTTGTGAACGAAGATAGAGTGCTAGAGAGATGTGTAACAGTGTAGCAATAACGAGTGTTACAGAGACATCAATAAATAATGCCTCAATAGCGAAACCTAAAACAAATATAATTATTTGCAATAAATTTGAATTAGAAACATTTTGTAATGTAGAATTTTTCATTTTTTCCATTAATATTAAAAATTGAAGGGTATTCTATCTAATAATTTTCAATATAGTCACAAAACTATCACATTGTTTTAAAATATTTAATAGTTTTATTTAAGAGAGATAAATAAGTTGTTTATTTTGAGAAAAATTTGTAGTAAAAATCTTTAACAATTCTAAGTTTAGTTCTACTAATAGCTAGTGAACCTTGCTCAACTTTGCCACTAGTAACGGTTGTTCCTGCTGCTATCATAACATCATCTTCAATTTGCACAGGAGCGATTAACTGAGAGTCACTTCCAACAAAAACATTTTTACCAATGATTGTCTTATACTTTTTAACGCCGTCATAATTACAAGTAATAACACCAGCACCAATATTTGTGCCCTCATCTATTTGAGAATCTCCGATATAACTTAAATGTCCAGCTTTTACACCTTTAAGAGAACTCTTTTTAACTTCTACAAAGTTTCCAACATGCGTATCTTCTAAGTATGAAGCAGGGCGAAGATGTGCTAAAGGTCCAACGTCAGAGTTTTTAACGATGGAATCTTCTACAACACTTCCTGCTTTGATGTGAGACTCTTTGATGAGAGTGTTTCCAGTCAAACGACATCCATTTTCAACTATACACTCACCTTCAAAAGTTACTCCCTCTTCGATGTAGATAGTTGAAGGAAGTTGCATAATAACGCCAGTAGACATCCAGTGAGTATTTATCTTATCTTGCATAATAACTTCAGAATCAGCCAAATCTTTTTTAGAGTTTACACCCTTAAAGTTCTCTTCATCAACAAGTAGAGGAGCGATGTTAAGTCCATCTGCTCTAGCCATAGATACTACGTCTGTAAGATAGTACTCTTCTTGAGCATTCTCATTACTAAGAAGTGGGATATACTTTTGTATTACACTTTTTGAAAAGGCGTAGATGCCAGCATTTACACTTGTTACTTTTAGCTCATCTGCCGAAGAATCTTTTTGCTCTACAATACGCTGAACTTGACCATTTTCAATGATTACACGACCATAACCATCTGGATTTTCAAGATTAAATATAGACATGATAATGTCTGCATCTGTATCCAAGAAACCTTGTAGTGCATCTGAAGTGATAAGAGGCATATCTCCATTTAGAACTAAAACTTTTTCATTTTTTGGCTCAATAGTCATCATAGCTCCACCAGTTCCTGGGAAGTTAGCTGCATCTTGAACTACAAAGTTAATGTTCTCAAAGAAAGAACTAATCTTTTGTATAACTGCATCTTTTTGATGAGCTATAACAACAGTAATATCGTTTGAAATCTCTAAAGAAGATTTTATAATATGGTAAAGCATAGGCTTACCACATATGTTGTGAAGAACCTTTGCTTTTGGAGATTTCATACGTGAGCCTTTACCGGCAGCTAAAATTACTATGCTTATTTGATCTTTATTCATTCTTTACCTTCACATGATGTGTTGTCTTTTCTGATTATAAATTCGTCACTTATATTTCCATCTATGTTGATGAACTTAGAGCTTAGAGTTGTTGGTGTTATATCTAATAAAATTGAGCCCATCTGTGCAAATGCAAAAGGAAGAGCAGGGTGTTTTAACTCGGCCTTATCCAGTTTCGCAGATGAACCACAAACTTGATAAATAGTTCCACTATTTTTTGTCGGCTTTAAAGACTTAGTGTAACAAGACTTGGCATCTTGGAGTATATTTTTTTCATTGAAACTTTCGCTTTTACCTGTATGATTTACTATTAGTTTTGAACGCTCATAACCATGAGAGTGACCACTAAGAACTAAATCAACTCCGTATTCATCAAAAATAGGTATAAGGTTTTCTCTCACCTTTTTCATACGTCCACCGCTATCACCATCATCATCTGAATCGTGACCGCCATCTGTATATGGAGGAGTATGAAGAGCAACTACAACCCAAGGTTTTGTGTTTTTACTAAGATCTTTCTTTAACCATTTAACCATATCGCTATTTACATCCATTCTCTGGATTTCAGAGTCAAGCATAACTAGGTGTAGATTTGCACTATCTATAGAGTAAAAGTTTTCACTCCCACTTGGCTCTCCTCCACTTTCACCTTTTGTAGGAAAATCCCAAATTCTATAAAATGCCCATCTTCTTGCATCGTGATTTCCTCTAATAGCCCAAGGTACAAATCTTTTTACAAGTTCTTTATATGGCTCAAAAAGATTTTTATTGTATTGTTTTTGAGTTCCGCTTCTATATGCGTTGTCACCAAGAAGAAGCCACATATCAAGCTTATTAAAATCATTATCTATCTGTTTTAACATCTCTTCATATACTTTTGTTTGGTCTTCTCCTCTTTTTCCGCTGTCACCAATTACCCAAATCTTTTGAGAGTCTGCATTTTTACAAAGAGTTTTGAAGCTTCTATTTTTATTATCTATATCTAGTGAGTTTGAGTTAACTTTGTAGTAGTACTTTGTACACTCATTCAATCCAGATATAGTCGTAGAGTGCATCTTGGTCTTTTTTTTATCTTCTATTTTCTTATTAAGAGAGTCATAGAAAAAGCCATACTCTAATGAGCCTACTTCAACTTCTGGACTCTGCCATTTAATAGTTATGGAAGTTTGAGTTTGCATTACAGCATATGGTGCTCTAGGTACAAAAACATAACTATCATAAGCAACAACACCTAGCCTTCCTATGCCATAAAGTGAAGATGCTACAAATATGAAAAGTAGGGTTCTTTTAAGAAACTTTTTCAATCTTTCCCCTTAGTTTAGAATATAAAAAGATAGTTGAGATAGTCCCAACCATGATTCCTGCAAATATGTCACTTAAAAAATGATCATTTGCTAAGATTCTACTACTGACAAGTATAATCGCTCCTACAAACCAGATAAAGATATATCTTGGGAAAAACAGAGACATAAAAGTAAAAAATGCAAAAACTGTTGTTGTGTGACCTGATGGAAATGATGTAAAAGTAGTAGGTGCATCTGAGAGTGTTATAAAATGGTACTTCATCTTCTCAACAAACCCCATGTCAAAGTTTTGAAATAGTAAAAAACCATAATCGTCATTCCCATTTCTCATACCCCAAGGTCTAATTCGACCAAATATCCACTTCAGAAAAAGACTAATGATTCCTGAGAAAAGATTTATATAGAGTAAAAAAAGAAATCTTTGTTTATATAATTCATTTTTTTTGTAATACTTGAAAAATAAAAAACCTAAGATAGCAGTGCCTATATACCAGTGAGACTCACCAAATACACTTATCAAATCACCAATTGGCTCATAAGTTTTTACATCGTTTAGAAAGTATTTAGCTATTCTGACATCAAGTGTAAAGTATGATACAAATGCTAGGATTGTAAGAGTTAGTATATATATTGTATAAGCTTTTTTTGAAAATATCATTTTAGCCCTTGGTAGTTTTTACATGTAACTAGTTGTATGGTATTGACCTTTGAATTGTTTAACATTATATCAAACTCACTATGTTTAATTACTTTAGAACATTCCATATATTTCTCTATCTCTTTTTTAAATGAGTATGTATTGATTACAACTAAGTCTTTTCCTATCGCCTTGTCTTTTTCCCAAACATCAAATTGATCACTTCTGTCATCTATGAGATAGACATCAGAGTTATAACTACGGTCATAGTAAATTGCGCGAGATGCAAGAGTCCAGTTAGTTACTGCAATTGCTTGAGTAGTTTCATCAGTAATCTTCTCATTTGCTTTTTTCATAATTTTATCCCATCCATAAATATCTCTATGAAGTGACTGATGATCTGAAAGAGGAATAAATTTAAACCCTAACTCTGCATAGGAGATAAGACTTATAATAAGTCCAAAACCAATGGCAAATTTTAGATATTTTTTAGAGACTCGAAGCATATAATATGTACCAATAGGAATAAAGAGCATATAAAAAAGAGCAGACCAGTGAGGAAGGGCAGTTTTGTACAAAGATGCATAAGTGAAAAAGGCAATCATAACTAAACCAAAAAGAGCGGTAAGAAAAAGTGTAGAATTTTCACTGCGAAGAGCTTTGTATAAACCATAAAAAGCAAGAGGAGCTAGAAATGGATTGTAAGCTCCTAGTTGTGCTCCTATAGAACTAAAAAAACCATTCCAGTTGATAGTATTACTCCCTACAACATGTGCACTCTGATAAGCAAAACTTGACCAGTCGTTTTGGATGTTCCAAATGATTACCGGAAGTATGATAATTAGAGCAATAAAGATAGAAGGAATAATTTTTATAGTGTAGAAAAGTTCATATCTTTTTTTGATAATAAAATAGATGATAATTGGTACTATAAAAAGAACTGCTGTGTATTTTGATAAACCAGCTAATCCTAAAAACACTCCAAGTAAAATCCAAGAAGATAATTTGTTATTTTCTTCAATCTTTATAACTGTAAAAATAATAGGAAGTATGAATAAAAAAAGCAGAGTGTCAGGCATAAGCATTAGAAATAAAGCATTAAAAAGAAATGAAGCATGAAGTGCTAACACAGCTATAAATGCTTCTTTAGAATTTTCATTTATACTATATATTAAACTATATATAAAAATAGAAGTAAAAAAACCAATGACTATAGCGGCTACTCTTGAACCAAATTCACCAGTACCAAAAATAGAAGTGAAAATATACTGAACCCAACCAACTAAAGGAGGATGGTCAAAATAACTAAGATCAAGGTTTAGAGCATAAAGAACATAGTGAGCTTCATCTACGCCTAGCCCAACAAAAGGAGCTAGCGCAAGCCGTAAAACGGTTACAAAGCTTATAAAGAAAAGGAAGTTTTGGTGCTGTTTACTTGTTAAGTTCATCAAGCTTTGGTTTTAGAGTGTTAAATACCCACTCTGGAGTTATTATTTGTATACATTGGTTGTCTGAACAAGGTGTTTTTCTATGGTTGGACGCACTAACGCATGGGCTACAAGCCATACCTGCATAGATAGGAGTAGTTGGACCAAGTGAAGCATAAAGTGCCGGAGTTTCAGGTCCAAATAAAACAAATGTATGCATATCTGTAATAGAAGCAAAGTGTGCAGGTCCAGAATCATTTGTAAGCATAAACTTACTTACACTGTACAGAGCTGGAAGTTGTAAAAACTTAACAGCACCTGCAAAGTTAATACATCTCTGGCTTGCTACATAATCAGTTAAAAGTTGTGCACCATCTTTTTCTGATGGAGCTCCTGTTAGTAAGATAATAGCATCTGGATTGTAGTCTAAGATAAGCTTAATAACATCACCATAGTTCTCTTTATCCCATCTTCTTTGAGGAAGAAGGTCAGAAGCATTTGAGTTAACTAAAATTACAGGATTTTTATCTTTATCAAAACCTTCAGATATATTAGAAATAACACTTAACACAGCATCTTTTTCTTCATCTCTAATAGTTGCTTTTGCAATTATAATTTCATCATTTGGAATGATTCTTTTTGTAAATGGAAGTTCTTGTTTTTCACTCAAAAGTGCGTCTACTAAAGATATGAAGTTTTTAGCAATATGCTGATGTGCATTGTAAGAGACTTTCTTAGTTAAGAAATCACCTCTGTAAAGCCCTTCGTTATGAAATGCATGAAAACCTACACGATTTACAGCTCCACAAGCTACAGTTAAAAGTGCAGTAAAACGAGAAAATAGTTCTAAGTCGATAACAGAGTCTATCTCTTTTTCTCTACACCATTTTAAAAAGCCTAAAGCACTTGTGGCTAGATTAACAATTGAGCTTTCATCAATAGTGTAGATATTTTCTTCTTTTACAGTTGAAAGAAGCTGTAGACTTACCTTGTTTTTAGAAAAGATTACAAAAAATAGTTCACCTTCAATATTTGCTTTGATCTTTCTCATAGCAGGATCTACAATGATTGCACTACCCATCTCTGAGAGTTCTATTAGAAGTACATTCTTTGGTTTTGTCTTTTTTGGTGGTACGAAAAAGTCTAGAGTTTTTTTAATGATAGTACCTACAAAAGTTAGTGGTACTCCTGCATAGTGGTCTATATTCCTCATTGTATCAACATTCATATAATTATAGTTCCTTTAATTTGTTAGTTTTTTAAGTTGCACGTTTGCTTTGTACCCAGTAATATGCACCTGGAAACGAAGCTATTATAAGTAATAATCCATAAAGGATACTCATAGCTAAGACTTTAGTTTCATCTGCGCCTACAAGCATAAATATTCCAAGCATTGCACCTTCTCTGATTCCCCATCCAGCAAGTGAAATTGGGACAATAGTAAGTAGAAATACTGGTGGAATCGCAATAAGAAAAATCTGAAATGAAATATGAAAATCAATACTTAATGCAAGCGCATAAAGAGCTAATACAGTAAGCAAATGTATTCCAACAGAGATGCTAATATGTTTATACAACAAAGTTCTGTCTGAATAAAGATTATTTAACCTTTTAGCTAATCTATGAAAAAGGTCTAAACCCTTGTAGTTCGCTAAAAATTTAATTTTTTCTAGGTGAAAAAGAAGTGTAAAACCAACAATTCCACTAAGAGTAATTAGTATAATAAGTAAAGAAAAGTCTTTATCAAAAGTATCAAAGAAAATAATAGTTGATATAAGGTTTAAAATTAAAAGACCAATTAATCCTACCACTCTATCTACAAAAACACCATATAAGGCATCTTTTTTGTCATAACCTTTTCGAGTTAAATCAATAATTCGAACAGCATCCCCACCTATACTACTAGGTAATACTTGGTTGAAAAATGAAGCTTTGAAATAACTTTTTACATAATAAGACATACTTTCATTAAAAACTAAAAGTTTCATAATTAGACGCCATCTATATGCTGCCACATAAGTGCTTCCAAGTTGGAAGATCAGTGCTATTAATATTGTTCCACCGTGGCTTTTAGCAAGTATTTCGATGAGATTTTCAAAATCTACATACTGAAATAGGATATAAAACATAGCAATAGTAATAATTAATTTAATTATATTTTTCATCTTTTACCGTATATTAAAGTAGTGTAATGTTATCTAAAATTGTATTAACAATCTATTTGACATTGGAAACTCTGTATATAAATAGAGTTTTTGTTTTATTAATACCTTTCTTTACAGTTAATGTATCGATTAGCTCTACATTATTATATCGGGTGTTTAATCTATTAATTTCAGGGTCTCTTGTAAGAACTAAACCATCTTTTAAGAAGTCGTTTTGTCTCCACATATCATATTGAGAAAATCTACTAGCAACTGCTAGATCAGTATCTGGATGACCTTTTAAATAATATTTTAAATATGCCGCCATTGTTAAATGATCTGCGTAAAAACTATCACCTTCTTTTACATGTGTTTGAAGGAGTTGTACAGCTTCTCTATTGCCATACATTCTATCTTGTAGTACTTCTAAGTAAAATAAAAATCCAAAGCGACCTATAATAGTTAATACAATTGCAATAATCAGCCCAACTTTAAATGTTTTTACAAGTTTATAGTGCTCAAAAATATAAGCTGTTAATATCGCTCCAGATATATATGCAGGGGCTGTGTAATTTAACTCCATTCTAGTAAAAAAACTTTTATAGAAAAAAAACAGAAGTATTACAACTGTGCTAAGAGCTAGAAAAAAAAGTTTATCATTTTTGTAATATAGTTTGTCTTTGGCAAGAAAATAAAATAAAACCCCTGCAAAGACAGGAGAGAATATTCCAAATTGTCCGCCAAAAAATTCAAAAAAGAGATGAGGGTAAATCTCAAAAGTCTCTGTTGAACCATGACCTAGCTGAAATGCAAAACTTATCCAGTCATTTTGATAATTCCACCAAATCATAGGAAAAACTACAATAGTAGCCAATAAAATTGCCAAATAAAAGTTTGCTTTTAATAGTACATCCCTTCTTTTTAAAATTATAAAAATTAAAAGTGTAAATACAAAAAGAATAGCAGTATATTTACTCAACATCATAAGTCCAAGTAAAATACCAGTAAGTGCATAATCAATGGTTCTACCATAAAAGATAGCTTTGTAAGAATAATAAAGTGCTATTGATGAAAATAAAATTAGTGGTGAATCAGGTGTTGTAATTATAAAACCTGCATGTACTAAGATAATGCTAAAAAAAATTAGTACTGTATTTAATGCAACTTTTTCATCAAATATCTCACAAGCAAGTTTAAAAACATATAGAGCTGCAATACTCATAGAAAAGACATTTACAAGTCTAACGCCCCATTCAGATTCTGAAATAAAATTTGTCACATAAATCATATAAGCTATAAAAGGAGGATGATCATAATAACCAGTTTGGATGTGATGACTCCACATCCAATAATAAGCTTCATCTCCGTGAAGTGGTAAAAAAGCGTTATATACTGCAGAGAAAAAAGCTAAGGTTATTATGAAAATATAAGCATTTCTTTTTGGGTTTTTGTATAGAAGTTCTAACATAAATGGGCTTCCCTTAATATTTGCGTAATTGTACTATTTTAATATTCATAATTCAATGAATTTATCTCTATATGATAATTGTGTAATATTATTTGTGGTATTATAAGCTCAATATTTAGTCTTTAAGGTATTTGAATGGATTTAGGTACGATTGTTGGTATAGTTCTTGTTATGGCCCTTTTGCTTGGTGCTATGTCAATGGGGGTTGGTGTCGGTGCATATATAGATATTCCATCTGTGTTAATTGTTATTGGTGGTAGTATTGGTGCGCTGATGATATCTTTCAAGCCATCTCAGATGAAAAACTTTGCTAAAGTATTTATGGTAGCGGTTAAACCTACTACGGATGATGAAGCAGAGCTTATAAAAAAACTTGTTGATTTTGCAACAAAGGCTAGAAAAGATGGCATCTTGGCTCTAGAAGGTGAAGTTAATTCTGAACCTAATGAGTTCTTGAAAAAAGGCCTCTCTATGGCGATTGATGGTAGTGAACCAGATACCATTCGTGAACTTTTAGAAATTGATATGGAACAAACAAGTGAACGCCATAAAGTTAACGGCTCTATCTTTAGTAACTGGGCCGCTTTGGCTGGTGCTATGGGGATGGTTGGTACACTTATTGGTCTTGTTGCGATGTTACTAAATATGGCAGATCCATCAGCTATTGGTCCATCTATGGCAGTTGCTTTACTTACAACAATGTATGGTGCCATAATCGGTAATGTTTTTGGTACACCAATATCTATAATTTTAGGTATTAGAAACGATGAAGAGACTTTAATTAAAGAAATGATTTTATCAGGCATTATGTCTATTCAATCAGGAGATGCACCTAGGGTATTAGAAGCTAAATTATTAGCTTATTTAACTCCTAAAGATCGTGTAAGTCAATTTGACTAATGATAGGCATAAATAATGGGTAAAAAACAAAAGTGTCCAGAGTGTGAAAGATGTTTACCTGGATGGCTAGCTGCTTTTGGAGACCTGATGTCTCTTCTATTATGTTTTTTCGTTTTACTTCTATCAATGTCAAGTATGGACGCTAAAAAAATATCTGAAGCTATTGGTTCTCTCTCCGGTGCCATGAGTGTTTTAGAAGGTGGAACAAAGACTGAAATCTCTAAACAACGTATACAAGAATCAACTCCAATTGAAGCTAAGGATGAGACAAGTGAAGCTGTAAATAGAGTTGCACAAGCTGTTATAGATGCTAATGAAATGATGGAAAAAGGTCATGGACCAGCTATTTCTGTTGAAGAAGCACAAGAGGGGTTCGTAATAGAACTCCCTGCATCTTTGCTTTTTAAATCTGGCAGTGCAACTATTGAAAATGAAGACGCAATACTGTTTCTTAAAAGAGTTGCTCTAATAGTAGAAGAGTTACCAAATACTATGCAAGTAAGTGTTCAAGGTCATACAGACAATCAAGGGCCAGGTAAAAGTAGTGTTTTTAAAGACAATTGGGAACTTTCTTCAGCAAGAGCAATCTCAGTTCTTCAAGAATTACTTCTTGATGGTGTTGACCCTAAAAGAATAAGTGCAGCAGGGTTTGCTGAGTATAAACCTTTAGCAACAAATGTCACCAAGGCTGGACGAGAAAAAAATCGTAGAGTTGAGTTGCATTTTTATGGTAGCAAGTCAGATCAAGAGAAAAAAATAAAAAGTTCTATCTTAGATAAGGCGAAAAGCAAATAATGATAAGACTTGCAATTGTGCTTTTAACTTTTGTTTCTATTTTAGGAGCAGAAGTTGTAAATATACCAACTATGAACTTCGCACTTTCAGCTCCGGACACTCCTCAACAACTTGTTAGTTCATTAAATGTCTTAGTAGTTCTTACTCTTCTTTTTTTAGCTCCAAGCATGGTACTTGTAATGACAACATTTACTCGTTTTGTCATTGTATTTGGTTTTTTAAGACAAGCTCTTGGAACACAGCAAGTACCACCAACTCAATTACTTGTTATGTTAGCAATGATATTGACGTTCTTTGTTATGGAACCAATAGGTCAACAAGCTTATGATGCAGGTGTAAAGCCATATATGGAAGAAAAGATAGGCTATGAAGAAGCCTTTGATAAAACAGCATTACCTTTTAAAAACTTTATGATTAGAAATACAAGAGAGAAAGATTTAGCCCTCTTTTTTAGAATAAGAAAAATGGAAAATCCTGCTACTGTAGCCGATGTTCCATTATCTATAATAATTCCTTCTTTTGTTATAAGTGAAATGAAAACTGCATTTGAGATAGGTTTTTTAATCTTTTTACCATTTTTGGTTATTGATATGGTTGTTGCATCTATACTAATGTCTATGGGTATGATGATGCTTCCTCCTGTAATGATTTCTCTGCCCTTTAAGATACTAGTTTTTGTTCTTATAGATGGATGGAACCTGCTAATTGGTAATCTAATAGCAACAATAAAATAGGAATAATAAATATATGGAATGTAAATATTTTGGAGAATGTGGTGCTTGTAGAGTATACGAAGATGGCTACGAAGGTCAACTTAAAGATAAGCTAAAACTAAATAAAGAAAGATTTTCTTTATTTTATAAAGAAGATATCTCTGTTTTTAAATCTCCTGATTCTCACTACCGCTCAAGAAGTGAATTTAAAATATGGCATATTGGAGATGATATCCATTATGGTATGAATCACCATGAACACAAGGGTGTAGTTTTAGTTGAGGATTGTCCTCAAGTAAATGAATTTATTTATAAGTTAATGCCAAAACTTCTAGTATCTATACGAAAAAAAGATATTGGTTTTAGACTATTTGGTGCTGATTTTTTAAGCTCAGTAAGTGGTGAAATAGTTGTTTCATTAATTTATCATAGGAAGTTAGATGAATACTGGCAAGAAAAGGCTACAGAGATAGCTAATGAGCTTGGCATCTATATTATTGGTAGAAGTCGTAAGCAAAAGCTTATCGTAGGACAAGACTATATTACAGAGAGTCTAAATATTGACAGTGAAGTATATAGATTCAAATACATAGAAAATAGCTTTACTCAACCAAACTCTAAAGTAAATGAGCAGATGATATCTTGGTCTCTTAAGAGCTTATCTGATTGTGGAGGGGATTTATTGGAACTTTATTGCGGTGCTGGTAATTTTACTATACCATTTGCAAAAAAGTTTAACAAAGTATTGGCAACAGAGATTGCTAAACCATCTATTGTTGCAGCAAAAGAGAATATGCTTTTAAATGATGTGGAAAATATAGAATTTGTACGTATGAGTGTTGAAGAGTTTGTTGAAGGTCTTGATGGCAAGAAAGAATTTCGCCGTATGAATGAGATAGATATAGACTCTTATAACATCAACACTATATTTGTTGATCCTCCTAGAAGTGGAATGGATGAAGCATCGTGTAGGTTTGCATCTAGACATGATAATATTTTATATATTTCATGTAATCCTGAGACTCTAGTGAGAGACCTAGAAATTTTGGCTGAGACTCATGATGTTATAGATATGGCTCTTTTTGATCAGTTCCCATATACTCACCATGTAGAAATGGGTGTTAAATTAGTTAAAAGGTAATTTTATGAAAGCTCTTTTTATTACTCTATTATTACTCTCGTTTTTACAAGCAGATGAGATGCAAAGAATAGAGTCTATCGTAGAAGATATAACTAAACTTCGTGCTGATTATGAAGAGTGTCAAAATACTTTAAAGAGTAAAGAGATTCTTAAAGCAGACATTATAAAGATTGATGGAAATGACTCTAAGACTCTTAAATATCAAAAGAAACTAAAGACTCAAAGACAACAAAATATTAAATTAAAAGCTGAAACACAATATCTTAAAGAAAAATTAGTAAAAAATAAAAACACAATAATAAGATACAATAAACTACTAAAACTCAAAGATAATGAGATTTTAACTTTGAAAAAAAAGATCAAAAAATCATCTAAACAGAGTAAAAAAAAGAAAATACTTGCTCCGGTATGTGTAAAACCAATAGATACTAACCCTTTTCCTAAGTTGATGCAAAAAGAAAATATAAAAGATAAAGAAAAAATACAAAGAATCAAAGCTAGTACTTATTGTTTACATTATGATAGTTCTATCTATGATTCAATAAATGGAAGTAAGATGAGTTTATGGACTAAAGACACTCCTTTCACATCAAATATAAAAACAAAAAACTGGGTGAAGATAACTGGATTTTTCATAAATAAAAAATGGAAAAAAGCAAAAAAAGAGATGTGGATAAAAAACTCTCAAGTCACTAAGAGATAAAAATTAAAAGTTGATAATTATAAAGCGCCAATTCCAACAACAAGTGCAATTTCCACCTAAATTAGCTAGCTAATCTTTTACTCATTTCACTGAAAAACACTTCATACGGAGTTT
>NZ_JADGFC010000157.1 GCF_016744025.1 Sulfurimonas sp. | reverse complement strand
TGCATTGTAACTTTTTCTTTTTACACTCATATTTAATCCCTATATTTTCTATTTCAATTTTATCATTTTTGAAATAAGAAAACAAATTTTACTGGTTCATTATAGTTTTGTCTAACCTTTTAAATTCTGAATGATTATCTACTCTGTCAACAACTATAATGTCATCAATATCAAAATTATCTGCTAATGTTACAGATTGAGTAGAAGCAATTATTTGTGTGCTTTTAGATACTTTTCTAAACATACTTGCTAATAATTTTAATGCAAAAGGATGTAGTCCCAACTCTGGTTCATCTAAGAGGATTATAGTTGGTAAGTTAGGTTGTAATAGAAGTGTGGTTAAACAAATAAATCTTATAGTCCCATCTGAAAGATCGTTTGCATCAAAGTATTCATCCGTACCTTTATGTTTCCACTTTAGTTTTATTGTATCTATATTGCTCATTTCATGTTCCAGAATAAAATCTTGAAAAAATGGAGCAACTCTTTGAATTGTTTTTACAATTTGAATATATGACTTTTCATTGTACTCTCTAATACATCTTAAAAAAGCTGATAAATTTGCACCATCTGTAGCTAAAATTTCACAATCATTAATATTACAAGTTTGTTTAACTTTTGCAGTAAGACTTGTATCGTGAAAGTGGTAGACTTTCCAATCTTGGATATATCCTACTATATGTCCTTCAGATGTTCTAGAATGCGGTCTACTTGGAAGATTAGAATTCTCTTCACCATTATTGTTTAGTGTAAATGACTTTGTTCCACCAGCATAACCAATTGTATCTCCAAAAAAAATGTAAGTTCTTCTTTAAAAATAAATTTATCATTTACAGTAGGTATGATAGTGGCTTTATACCCATTTGGTATAAATTGCAATGCAAAACTAATTTCAGAAGTTATTTTTTTGCCAAAATGAAGAATTTTATTTGCTCCACCTTGTTCCGCTGTGTATGTAGGTAAATCTTTATCAAGAATTTTTTTCATAAATTTAAAAAAGCTAATAAAATTACTTTTTCCAACACCATTTGAACCAATAAGAATATTAAGTGCTTTTAATTCTAAATTTAATGATTTAATAGATTTATAACCATCTATTTTTAAATGATTTAGTCTTCCTAGATTTCTTGACATTGATTTCCTACTTTAATGTTATATGAAATATTATACCAAAAATGTTCGGCTATATAAAACTCAACAGCAATTACAGCACCAATTTACTCATTTATAGCTACAATTCCACATGGGACATAAAAATAAAAAAAACAGTAAAATAAACCAGAGAATTAAACAATATTTCGATAACGATCCTTTTGATATTGGGATTGAGAGAGTTTCTTCTGAGACTCTTAGTGAGTTGTTTTCTACTCTTGGCATCTATGATATAGAACACTCAAAAGAAGTACTTCTTAAAGCTGCGCGTATGATTTGGAGTGAAGCAGACTCAGATTATCGCTCAGATATACTAAACTTTTTTGCAAGAGATAACAAGTTTTATAAATTAGATATAGAAAAAGTAGCGAATCTAGATAGAGATGACAAGATAGATCTTATGCTTGAAGAGCTTGATGTAAGTTCTCAAGAAGCAGTTTTACTTCGTGAAGCTTTTATGCAAGTAAGAAGTAAAAAGATAACTATTTCTAAACTCGAATCAAAACTAAAACATATAAGATTTGAGCAAAAAAGAGCTAGACTTGAAAAAGCACTTGATGGCATCTTTGATACAGATGATACTTTAGAGTTCAATGCATCTTTGCACTATATCCTCTACAAACAAAGCTTTCATAAGATACTTACCCTTAGTACAAAAGCATATGGTGATGAGTTTATTCAAGACAATGATGATGAAATTCTTATTGCTAAGATAGCTGAGGATAAAGAAAACATTGTACAAGCACAACAACAAGAGATAAATGCTTTTATAAAAAATCTACCCGAGAAACATGAGTACCTAACTCACAAAGAGATAGTAACCTCACTTCGTGCTTCTCCTCCAAAGACTAAAACATCTTATCCTCTTATAAAAGAGAGTGTTTTAGAGTCAATCATTTCAACTGCACTTGATGTAGTAGACTTGGAACTTCATGATGAAGAGATGTTAGTTCGCATCGACCATAGTTTCACTTTTCCATACTCAGATATGAAGCACTACTATATACTAGAACTTCATATAGAGTTAGATGGACTTCTTCAAGATATTTGGGAATCCAACACGCTTAACTTTAACTCTGTGATACAAGATGCACAACGGCACCAAGAAGAAGACTTTTTAGAGAGTCTAAAAGAACTTGTTAATGAGTGTGAACACTACGCGACACTCCTGCATCTAAGTGAAGAAGAGCTACACAATAAAGTCTATCCAATACTCTTAGACAGACTTGGAGCTTCCCTTAACCTTACTCCAAAGATATTGAAAAAAACTGTAAGAACCTTTGTTAGAGATACTCATGATGATATTATCAAAAAACAAAGACAGGCTCTTTTAGCTAGAACTATTCGTGATTTTAAAAATCTTTTCCCAATAGCAAGAGAGATGAGAAGAAAACTTACTCTTCACATCGGACCGACAAATAGTGGTAAAACCTATACAGCGATGAAGAGGCTCGAAGAAGCTGGTACTGGATATTATCTTGCACCACTAAGGCTTTTGGCCTTAGAGGGCTATGAGAACTTAAAAGCTAACGATATTGACGCTTCTCTTATTACAGGAGAAGAACAGCTTTTAAACGAAGACGCTACTCACATAAGTTCTACTATCGAGATGTTAAACTTTGATGTGGATGTAGATGTTTGTGTAATCGATGAAGTTCAGATGCTAGACGACCGTGATCGTGGTTGGGCATGGGCAAATGCTATTATCGGAGCACCATCACAAGAGATTATCATGACTGGCTCTTCAAACTGTAAAAATGCAGTTATAGCACTCGCACGGTATCTTGGTGAAGAGCTTGAGATAATCGAGTTTGAGAGAAAAAATCCTCTTACACTTTTGGAACTTCCGACAAGTTCAAAAGATGTAGAAGAGGGAACTGCAATTATTGCTTTTAGTAGAAAAGATGTTCTACGACTTAAACAAGACTTTTCACGTTTCTTTAGCGTAAGTGTTGTTTATGGAAATCTTTCCCCTGAAGTTAGACGTGAAGAGGCAAGAAGATTTAGAGAAAAAGAGACTCAGATACTAATAGCTACAGATGCTATTGCTATGGGAATGAACCTTCCTATAAAAACTATACTCTTCTCAAAAGCTGAAAAGTTTGATGGAGTCTCACAAAGAAATCTTCTTGCATCTGAAGTACTTCAAATCTCAGGTCGTGCAGGTCGTTATGGACTAAATGAAGAAGGGTTTGTGGGTGCTTTAAATACAGATGCTCTTCGCATCGTAAAAAAGAACTTCTATAGAGAAGCAAAAGAGATTACTTTACCATTTAAAGTAATGGCGAATCTAGAGCATATCAAATTGGTTTCGAATATCCTAGAAGAAAACTCCCTTCGTGAGATATTAAAGTTCTTTGTAGAAAATATGGAGTTTACGGGTCCATTTCGTGCATCTAGCTTAGATGATATGTTAGATGCAGCACTTATTATAGATCCCTATGATTTGGATATTGCTGTGAAATACCATCTAGCTTGTGCCCCTCTGACTCTAAAGTCACCTTACATCGTTGCATCTTTTGAGAGTTATATCTTAGCACTGGAGAAAAAACTCCCTGTTACTTACACTCCACCTGTTCTAATAGGTACTTATGCCGCAACAACAGATGAGCTTTTAAGAGCAGAAGATATGGTTAAAGAGATATCTCTTTACCTATGGCTTAGTTATCGTTTTAGTGATTACTTCTTAGATGAGCAAAAAGCACGTCAAGCAAGATGGGTTTTAAATAAGTACATAGAAGAGTCTCTACAACACAGCCACTTTGTACAAAAGTGTAGAATCTGTACAGCTTCACTTCCAGTAAATTCAAAGTACAATATCTGTCAGGCATGTTTTAAAAAGAACTATACTGGTGGTGGATATAGAAGAGGAAAAAGAGGGTAGGATTATTTTTGGATAAGGAGAGATTCGAAAAAAACCTACCCTAAAAATAATGTTTTTTTGCTTATTTTAAACTATGATATACTTTCAGCGTTACAAGTAGTGTACATCTTTTGGGCTTTGGAGTTTCAAGGGTTTAGGGAGTTAGTCGGTATCCCCTAGGAAGGAGATACACTATGAAGTTTATTCTTGTGTTAGTGGTTTTAATGGTTCTTGCCCAACCGTTATATTAAAATAGGGAGCTTAGGCTCTCTTCCACTAATGCAATTGTAACGAATATTATAACACAAATTGTAAGAATATGTATAAATATCTATGATATAACTACTTATTAGCACTCTATCAACTACTCTTATATTGACTTGACCTTAACATTACAATCATGCATAAGACCATGTTCTTGATTATATTTACACTCTATCATATAAGTTTTACTATCATAATCTTTTAAACTCTCTACATTACTTTTTTTGAAATAAATCTTTCCATTTCCAAAGCTTATAGTTGCTTTACATTCATCTACTACTTTGTAAATATTTTGTTTCGCCAATTCTAAAATCAAGTGCAATTTTTTGAAAGTAAGTTGAAAGATAGGATTAATCGATAATCTGCTAATCTTATTCGACCAAAAACAAAGAAG
>NZ_JADGFC010000156.1 GCF_016744025.1 Sulfurimonas sp. | reverse complement strand
TACTTCTTTGTTTTTGGTCGAATAAGATTAGCAGATTATCGATTAATCCTATCTTTCAACTTACTTTCAAAAAATTGCACTTGATTTTAGAATTGGCGCCATATTTAGACTCTCTTTCTGCTAGTATGGATGAATTATCAACAGCATTAAATAATTATCCTGATGAATTTATGAATGTTTTAAAAAGCGATAGCGACAGTGTATTTAGTCTTTTCGATGCAGTAAGTTCAGATATGAATCGTTATGTAGAGAGATTTAGTGTTGAGAGTATTGCAATGAAAAATTCTCACCATATTCATGACCCAACAACGCTTAGCATACGTCAAATCATATCAATATTTACAGAGGGAGAACTAGAGTCTGGAGAAATTGAATTTTTTTAATAAAGAGAGATTCTTCTATTCATCCAAAAAGGATGAATAGAAATAACTATATAATTACTTATTGAAATAAAGAAATAAGCACACCGGCAGCAACTGCTGAACCGATAACACCTGCAACATTTGGACCCATAGCATGCATAAGAAGCATGTTAGAACGGTCATATTCCATACCAACTTTATTTGATACACGAGCTGCCATAGGAACAGCAGATACACCTGCTGAACCGATTAATGGATTAACCTTATGTCCAGGAAACATATTCATAATCTTAGCCATAATTACACCTGAGGCAGTACCTACAGAGAATGCAATAACACCAAGAGCCATAATAAACATAGTATCTGGAACTAAGAACTGGTCAGCTGCTAGTTTAGAACCAACACCAAGACCCAAGAAAATAGTTACAGTATTTATTAATGAATTTTGAAGAGTGTCATTAAGACGCTCAACAACACCTGACTCTTTTAAAAAGTTACCAAACATAAATGCGCCAATTAGTGGTGTTGACTCTGGTAACACTAAGATAGCAAGAGTAAGAACCATTACAGGGAAAACTAATTTCTCTAAGCGTGACACATGACGAAGAGTAGTCATTTTTATCTTACGCTCTGCTTCAGTTGTTAATGCTTTCATAATTGGAGGTTGAATAAGAGGAACCATCGCCATATATGAATAAGATGCAACTGCAATTGCTCCTAAAAGTTCAGGTGCAAGTTTCGTCGCAATAAAAATAGATGTTGGGCCATCAGCTCCACCAATAATAGAAATAGCACTTGCTTGTTGAAGAGTAAAGTCTGCAAAACCTAATTGAGTAAGGGCAACAGCTCCAACAAGTGTTCCAAATATACCAAACTGTGCAGCTCCACCAAGAAGTGCTGTTTTAGGGTTTGAAAGAAGAGGGCCAAAGTCAGTCATAGCTCCAACACCCATAAAAATGATAATTGGGAACATTTCATTAGAAAGACCCATACTATAAATTACACCTAGAAATCCATGTGCACCAGCAATATTTGCAACTGGAATATTGGCTAAAAGACCACCAAAAGCAATTGGTAGTAGTAATAATGGTTCAAAACCTTTTTTAATTGCTAACCAAAATAGAAAAAATGTAAGCAGAATCATAATTAAACGACCCCATGACTTATAAAAGTCACTCATTTTTTCACCATGAGCATTAAGTTCATTTGGATCAGGATTCATAAAGGCATTAATACCAGTTGACTTTAAAAAACCACCAACCATTTCAGAAAAAGGTTTAGTTTTATAAGTCTCCTCTTGATGAGCCGATAAAGCTTCACTTGATGCAGGAGCACTTGCACTTGCATGTAATGCACCAAAGCTTAATAGCATAAGTGTTAGTAATTTAATAACAAAAAATTTCATATACTTATCCTAATACTGCTACGACTTGACCTTCTACTACCTTGTCGTTTGTCGCAACATTAATAGTTTTAACAATACCACCACGAGGTGCAACAACATCAATTTCCATTTTCATAGACTCTAAGATCATGATAACATCACCTTCATTTACGCTTTGACCTGGATTAGCAACAATTTTCCAGACATTACCTGGAAGAAGAGCTTTAATAGAAACTTCATCACCAGAAGCTGCTGCTACTGGAGCTTGAGCTACACTTTCTCCATCAACTGCTGTTACTTGAATATTAGCATCACCTTCTGCAACTTGAACACTAAACTTTTGACCATCTACAACTACTGTATAATTTCCATTACCCATATTTGAACTTCCTTCACAATCTTTTTTCATTTGAGATATTTTTCTAACATTTAACTCACCTTTGCCTTTTAAGAAAGCAAGACCTTTCTCTTGACAAGCGGCTGCGATAAATATATTTTCTTCAGTTATTTCTATGTCTTCTTCTTTGAGCTTGTTAATCCAAGTCTTTAAAGATTTACTTTCATCTGCATCTGTTAGTACAAGAACTTTTTCTGTTGTTGGTTCTAGTCCTAATTTTTCAGATGCAATTTTGACAATTTCTGGATCTGGAGAGACAGGAGTCTTACCAAAATAACCAAGTACCATTTTTCCATAACCTGGAGCGATTGCTTTCCAAGGACCTTGCATAACATTGTTAAGTGCTTGCTGGAAGTAAAATTGAGAGATAGGAGTTACAGATGTACCATATCCACCTTTTTCTACAACTTCTTGCATAGCAGCTATAACTTCTGGAAATTTATCTAAGATATCGTTATCACGCATCATTTGAGTATTTGCAGTTAATGCACCACCTGGCATTGGTGAAAATGGAATAATTGGAGAAACCATTGTCGCTTCAGGAGGCATGAAATAATCAGATAAACAGTGTTGTAACTCTTTTTCGTATGTTAAAATCTTACCTATCTCTAAACCACCAAGGTCATAATCCATTCCCTTAGTTGCATGTAACATAGTTAAAATATCAGGTTGACTTGTACCACCAGAAACTGGAGCAGCTGCCATATCAATACCATCAACACCAGCTTCTAAAGCTGCCATGTAAGCAGAAACAGATACACCAGCAGTTTCATGAGTGTGAAGACGTAAGTGTGTTCCCTCTGGAACTAAACCACGAGCCATTTTAATTGTATCAAATACTTTTTGAGGATTTGAAGTACCAGAAGCATCTTTAAAACAGATACTGCTGTAAGGAATTCCACTATCTAAAATTTCACGAAGTGTTTTTTCATAAAATTCTGTTGTGTGTGCACCATGGCATCCTGGAGGTAAGTCCATCATTGTAACAACTATCTCATGTTTAAGTCCATGATGAGCAATTCTTTCACCTGAATATTTCAAGTTTTCAACATCGTTAAGTGCATCGAAGTTTCTAACTGTAGTTGTACCATGCTTTTTGAACATTTTAGCATGAAGGTCAATTAAGTCTTTGCTACCAGTGTCTAACATTACTGTATTTACACCACGAGCTAAAGTTTGAAGGTTTGCATCTGGTCCAACGATTTCGCGGAATTTATCCATCATCTCAAAAGCATCTTCTCTTAGGTAGAAGTATAAAGATTGAAATCTTGCTCCACCACCAAATTCAAAGTGATTTATTCCTGCAGTTTTAGCTGCTTCTACTGCTGGAAAGAAATCGTTCATTAGCACACGACCACCAAAAACTGATTGGAAACCGTCTCTAAAAGTCGTATCCATCACATCTATAAATTTTTTAGCCATTATAATCCTTAACCTTGTCTATGATGAGATATTGCTGCTGTGATTGCGGCAACTATCTTTTTATTTTGAGCTGTATTAACTGCTGGTTCTAAACTCACTTGTGGTTCAGGGAAAAACTTATGTACAACATATGACATTATATTCATGCACACTATCATAATAACTAAGAATAGGATAACAGTTCCCATTCCTAATCCCATAAACTTAAAACCTTCTACTATTAGGTTAGTTTCCATAGATTTACCTTTGTTACAATTTTCAAAAAAAGTATAGTGTAAAGATGTTTAAACGAAGTTTTCTATTCTTTTGTAATTTTTCAAAGTTGTGCAATTGTTACTTTTTGATTATATACTTCCATCATAAATTAAACAAAAAGATAAAAATTATGAAAAACAGTGTAAAAAAGTTCGGACTTGTTAATTCAATAGAAGGATATTCTTATTTACTTCTAGTATTCGTAGCGATGCCTATGAAATATGCTTTTGGATATCCAATGGCAGTTAAAATTGCAGGTATGATTCATGGTGTATTGTTTATGCTTTTTTGTCTACTTTTAGTAAAAGCATGGATAGACAGTAAATGGGCGTTTAGTGAAAATATTATCTTTTTTGTAGCTTCTCTTATTCCTTTTGGAACCTTTTACACAAAAAGCAAAATAAAAGCTTATGAATAAAAAAGAATTATTTTGATAAAATTCATTACTAAATAATAAGGAAAAATATGATAGCTGGAATGAACGAACAAGACTTTGTGGCATATATAATTTTTGGACTTATATTAAACTTCTTATTCTCAATACTTTTTGGGATATATCTTAGTAAAAATGTTGGTATGCAAGAAATGATAGAATCAAAGGGAGATAAAAAACAATCTCTTCTAGTAAGTCTTAGCCTTTTTATACCTTTTGCAAAGATGCTTATTACTCTCTACAGAGTGATGATACTTCAAATATATTTTTTAAATAAAGGTTATACACACAAAGAGTTTTGGATTTATATGACTCATAATAGATCATAAATTATTTAGACTTAATTAAAAATATGGGGGTTTGAAAACCCTTGCAAACTTCTGTATATTGGTAAGAAACCAAGGTATTTCTATAATGGATTATAAAAAAGCT
>NZ_JADGFC010000016.1 GCF_016744025.1 Sulfurimonas sp. | reverse complement strand
CAAATACAAAACTCCGTATGAAGTGTTTTTCAGTGAAATGAGTAAAAGATTAGCTAGCTAATTTAGGTGGAAATTGCACTTGTTGTTGGAATTGGCGTGATAAGAAAAATAAAAAAGTCAATCTGTGTAAAAGTAATATATTTGGAACTAATAAAAATGTTTTTTTAAGCAGTGATACAGTTCAATCACATCTCAAGCATAAAAATATCACAGCCTTTGATTATTCTCTCGTGCCACAGATGTTAAAAGGGATTAAAAATGTTTTCATTCAAGGTGACGATAAATATATTATTATCAAAGAACTAGGAACATATTACCAACTAGTAATAAAAAATATTAAAGATAAAGATGAGATTTTCGTAGTGAGTCTATTTAATTTAGGTTCAAAAATGAATGAGCAAATACAGAGATTACAAAAGAAGTATAAAAAGAAGTAGGTAAACGGAAAGCATTTGACCCGTTAAATGAAAGCTTTACCCGGTTGACCAAGCCATTGCCAATTCGTATGCTACTTACTACCTACTTAGAAGTCTAGTGAAATTATACCATAAAGGCTATAAAATGAAAGTATCCATAGATGTAAAAGGTCTTGATGAGATAGAGAATAAGCTCAAATATATATCAAACAAAGCACATGATACAGCCCCACTCATGGCGGAGCTTGCTCATCATTTATATGATGTTGCATTCAACTCATTAAGAGATGAAACCTCTCCAGATGGTATAAGCTGGAACCCACTTAAGGCATCAACTAAGAAAGCTAAGAAGAAACATAAAGATAGTATTCTTTATGAGAACGGAGATCTAAGAGATACACTAACATTTGAATCTTCAAAAGATAGTGCTCAAATAGGACTAAATGCGACTAAAGGTGGTTATCCATATCCTGTAGTCCATCAGTTTGGGTCATCAGATGGTAAGATTGTAGCACGCCCCTTTATGCCCATCCATAACGATGGCACACTTTATAGCGATACTAAAGATGAATTACAGGAGATCGTTGAGGATTACATGAAGGAAGAAAGCTTACTAAAATAAGCCAGGCGTGCGACACTCTTTAGTAATATCGTAAATTTGTCTCTCAGTAAGATCATACTCACGAGCTAGCCCTTTTACTAAACCAACTTTACCAGCGTCTTGTTTGTATTTTTCTATGATTTCGTTATTTCGGAATGTTGTTTTATGAGAGGGGATGTAGAAAGAAGAACCACCGTATTCTTTTACAGTGGCGTTTATATCGTTGTCTGGGTTACGCACAAAATCAAAAAACTCTTTGAACAGGTCGAAGTTAGTGATGTACAGGTATGATTTTTTGAGCTTCTTGTTTTGAAAGCATATGTAGATGTAAATATGTTTTACCAGCTTGACGATTAGCAAACTTTAGAAGTGCTTCATCAGTTTTATTTGTTGCAAAACCGTTCCATAAGCCTTTCATCATCTCTAGTTGTGGTTTAGTACATGTAGCACCAAACTCATCACTTCGTTTTTCATATGTTGGTAACTTAACATCTTTGAAGTTCATGTAATCAACGAAGAGTATAAGTTGATTGATAGTAAGTTCTTTAGAACTATTAACTCCAAAACTTTCTTGAAGTAACTCTGTATATTCATCTTTGTTGTCTTTAAAATACTCTTTATATCTTCTTGAGATATGCAAAGCTTTTATTAGTGACTTGTGATATATTTGTTGTCTTTGTGTCATTTTGGATTTCCTTATAATGTGGGAGAAGTGGTAGTAGTGTTGATGTTTTACAAAATATGAACTAGTTCTTAGAGTAGTACAACCGTTACAACTCCTACAACCCCTATAATACGACCCCAACAATAGGAGTTGTAGCGGTTGTAATGGTTGTAGCTAAATAGAAGTGTAAGTTATTGGTTTGCCTTTTTTTTCTTGATTTTTATTCCAAAACTTATCGTTAAATTTCTCAAGTAAATCTCTAGCTGTCTTATCAGTTTTTTCATATCCAATATGTTTTAGCAGTTCTGTTTGACCTAATCCATCAGGATTTTTCTTTAAAGCCTCCTTGCCTTTTCTAACAAACTCCTCTTCATATTCACTCATAGTTGAATATACTTCATCAAGTTTTGTAAGCTCAAGAGACTGAGTATTGACTGTTACTCCTATATCTTTTACAAGTGTTCTTGCATGAGTTACATTAAGCATAAAGTGAAGCTTATTTTCTTCTCTAGCTTTTTGTGTCATTTCATAAACATTATCTGGAGAGTTAATAAATACTTGAACTCCAGATATAGTTCTTCCTGCTTTTGTTGCATGATGCATAATGATTATAGTTGCACCAGCTTGAGATTTGCTATCTGTATCCACAAAATCTTTAGTTGTCTCAAGAAAGAAAGTGTAACCTTTATAGTTTCCAATAGTAGCTTCAGTAACTATTTTTCTAAGATACTCAATAGAACTACAATCTATCTTTGCACGACTCACATACTCTATCTTAGGATGATTGATAAATTTTTCATCTATAGCTCTCTCTTTTAAAGAACTAAGTCCATTATCCATATCAACATATATTACACCCTGAACATCATCTCGTTTAATAAGGGTCATAGTGATTCCATAACCTAACCAAGTTTTACCTTGCTTTGGAGGTGAATATATCAAAGTTACACTATTTGAATATAAAAAATCATCTATATATGCTTCTTGTTTATCTAGTATAAAATCTTTTTGATTAAGTGTACTTCCTCTTAAAAAATTAAATTTCATATATTCTCTCCTTGTTTTTTTAAGCTAACTTCTAGCCAGTTTTTCAACTCTTGTTTTTTGACTTCATCAACGCTCTCAAGCAACTTATCAAAGTCGTGTTTGTCTGTGTTATCAAGCTTCATATTCACATACAAAACTTTTAGTAGCCATTTATTTAGCAGCTCTGTATCATCAGTTTTAACAATGTAGTTAAAGTGTTGTATAAACTCATCAAAGGTCTTACACTTGTCTATATGCACTTTAAGATTTAAGTATGCTTCATCCATTTTCTTATCACCTGTATTTGGTGTAAATAAACTCATAATTTTCCTTTTAAATAAGCTCAATAGAACCCACCAATGTGAGTTCTATGAAGTTAGTTTTTTACATTCGTTATTTATGTGCTCTTCTAAGAACTCTATGTTAATAAACCATAGTCCACAGTAAGGACAATTATCAGCTAATGATGCATTACAACAATCACTATTCATCTCTAAGTCCTTTTAATCCATCCAGCAAAGAATCGCTCTTGAGACTGATTATTTTGCACAAAAGTTAAATACTTCACAAACTGTAAGCCATTTAAGACCTTAAGTAATTCACTTTCTTTTGTCTTTTCTATAGCTTTGATAGTTGCATTACCAATCCAACCATCTACTTCTAAATCATCAAAGCGAGATTCATTTCTATTGAGTAGGTTTAAAGCCTCTTGAAGCATTTTTAAGGCTCTTGCTCTACCCATATTTACACCAGTATCAAAAACCTCAATCGCTATAGAATCAGGTAGCCTACTTAGATTCGCTTGTTTAGTGTCCCAATAATCTTTATAGTAGATTGATTTTGCTGTGCTCTGAGAAAGATTTTTTATATCAAGCTCAGGATAAGACCGCTTAGAAATACCAAACTTAGTCTCTCCACCATTGTCTGTTGAATCATCAACATAACCACCTTCGTGACCTATTGTATTTTCGAAAGCTCTATCAAAAAGATCCATCTTAAACTCCTGCTATATCAAGTGGAATAAGTTTGTACTCATCTTCAATGTTTTCTCTAGCATAAAATCTAATATAATTTTTGCTAGACACTATCTCTGTTGCATCATCAATTATTGCCATAGCTTCAAGCCATTTTGGATGAGCGATGTCATATGATTTTAAGGCTAAAATTTTCTTAGCATTTATGTCGCCTTTTTTATCTACATCAAATGCTTTAGTGATAAGAGTTTGAATATCTGGACTTGCATTTTTTGTAGCTTCATGCAAGAACTCATCAATCTTAACCTTTGCGATACTAAGTTTCTCATCAAAGGCAATACGATCACTTACAGTAATCGTTACCTTTGCAGTACCACTATAGTTTTCAATAGCTAAGTTTCCTTTTTTTGACTCACCCTTAGCATCCACTTTATACTCTTGAAGTAGTAGCTGGTAATATTCTTCAATTTGACTAAGTGCTTCAGCCTTAAATGAGAGTATTGTGTCACTGGTATCCTTAGCTATAGTGATTAAGTTTTCAACAAGTTCATCTTTAATTTTCTCAGTAATAGGGATATTACCTTCATGAACTGATTCGCCTTTTTTGTTTAACCAAAAATTATCGTCTTTTTTCGCCATCTTAATACTCTTTTTAGCACCCCGTCGGATGCATTGGAATTTGGAGAACTCCATAGAGTCTATTTACTCTTAAATAGACTCTAGCAACTCTTTTTTCATAATTATTTTCATTGGGTCATGCCCATATCTGTCACAAAACAAAATAATATTTTCATATGGAATCTTATTTCGTCTCTTCCTTGAAGCTAAGTTCATCTGACTCATATTAAGTGCCATTGAAACATCATTATCAAATACTTTTCTATTTCCAACGGGTATAGAGATGATGTCTTTTATACGCTCTATAATCTCCTCTACACTACATAGCTCAGTAGATGTAAACATACCAGTCAACCATCTCAGTAAACAACAATAGATCCTTGTAAGTTCTAATCTTCATATAATAATAAGTACCGTCTCTATAACCTTTAACCATCATTTCCATCTCCTATCTTTACTGTCTCTATAAAAGCTATATGCTTCAGAACCTATCCAACCTAATATAAATGATGGTATTGTTATTGCAAAAATTAATTCAGGAATCATAAACACTCTCTTATTTTCTTATATATGGTCGCTGGATTTGGATAGTTGTTATGTATCACTCTATTTACAGTTGCTTTTGATGTACCAATTTTATCTGCAACACCTTGCTGACTCATGCCTGTCTTTAAAGCTTTTTTTAGCAAACTTCTTGCTCCAATATCACAGCTGGTATCACTTTTGTGAAAATAAACTCGTTGTAAATTTACCGAGGGTGCCTTGTATTCATTTCTATCAGGATTTAAGATATAAATTCGTTTAGAAAATTTACATCTCTTTTGAGCTGATAAAGCACCTGCAATTTCAAGTGGAATTAAAAAATTTCTAACCGTCTGCTGGCTAAAACATTGTATGGCTAGAATCTTCTCAACTTTAAAAACTTTATCTCTTCTCATTAGATCCCACATTCTCTGTCTGCTACTTATCATCTGTCAACCTTTGAGAGCTTATAAGTCTTCATATCAACAACATCTAGCCTCTCTTCATCACAAAACTTCTCAAGTCCTTCTACAACTCTTTTAGTAAGTCTAAAATTGTTGTATTTTTTATAAATGCTTAAAATTACATCAGGCTCTATCTCAACATCACTCATTTCACAAAAAGCTTTTATATCTTCAAATGTATTTTCACTTAGTTTTGTGATTTGAAGTCTTGAGTGATAATGATCCCATTTTTTCCATTTTAGACCAACACCTCTCATCCCTATAAACACAACCACGCAAGATGTTGCATCACTTAATTCTCTAAAAAGTTCAGCTATCTTATGTTTATCTCCAAGTAAGATTCTTTCTACTTCATCTATTATGATTACTCTCTGTTCGACTCTCTGCTTGTCGCAAATATCTTCAAAAAGTTCAGCCGTATTAGCTCCACTTGCACCAAGCTCTTCAGCTAGTTTTTTAATAACACTTGATTTTGTCCAGGTATCAGAAGCTACCCAGTAAACTATAGAATTTTCTTGTTCCATCGCAACTCTCTCTATAGCCCATGTTTTACCAGTACCAAATGTTCCCTCAAAGAGTGCCATGTTCGCAGCACTCATTAACTCTTTTTCTTTTGCTTTTAACTCATTAATCGCTTCTTTGAGCAGTATGTAATTACTTGATTCTATAAAACTTATATTCATGCTATTTTCCTATTGTTAAATTCAACCAGTGCATCTTCATATGTATCTGGTCTCTTCTTTCGTGAGCGAAGATCTCTCTCACTCCAAGTGTTATTTTTCAAACACCAAAGAAAGTCATCTTTAAAACTTGTAAACGCAGGTCGTCCACCCTCTAAAATCTTAGTAGGCTTACCCTCTCCATCTTTGTTTTTAAAATCGTAATGATTTGATTCTTCTAGTTTCTCTTTGTCATTTGCTTCTAAAATGTGACTTTCATTTAGTAGCATCTCTGTTACGGCTGTCTTTTTCGTAGTAGCCACTGTTGTGGCAATTATCTGCTCTTTTTTAGCTTCAAGAACACTCATAAGAGTTGGATCATCCATCTCTACAGCTTTTTTAACTGTCCTAGCCATCTGCGAAACAAGTTTTCTCTGCTCTGCCTTTGCTCGACTTGCCATCTCTCTACTTTGACCACTATGAACCGTGTCTATCGCTTTACATATAAGCTTCATACTTTCTATGTCATAAACAATAACTTCGCCCATGTCTTCACGAAGCATGATTTTTACATCTTTACCCATCCAAACATTAAGCTCATTATCCCAATATTCGCACCCCTCAAAGTTTATGCCTTTTTTACCTACTTTTCTTTTCATAGACTTTCCAAGAAGTAGATCCAACATACTTTCATCACTTATGCTCTCTACAGGTGTAGAATAAGAGTTCCAAGCGTTGATAGGTTTTTCTTTGAGTCCACCGTGATATGTTTGCTCATACTTTTTAGTGTTCCAAGTCTCTATGGAATTTTGAAGTTGTTCTTTTGTAATGGCAAACTCTAATTCTATGCCGATGTTGTCTTTAGAAAGCTTACAAAGATTTGCATAGGCATTTTCTTCTTCTTTAGTTCTCAAATCAGCGTTATGTTTCATCTTCGCCATAATCTTATGACCAAAAGACTTACGAGCTTGTATCTCTTCTCTCATCCCTACATTGTGACCAATAAATCCATGCAGTTCTCTAAAAAGTCCTCTCGCTAAAGTTCCAAAAACTCTCTCAACGAATGGCTTTTTATCTCCACTAAATGGAGGTGTTACATGAACTTGTATGTCAAGGTTTAGGCACATACTCTCAAAGTGATTGCTCACAAACTCTTTACCATTATCTACCACTATATTTTCAGGTATACCAAACTTTAGTATGCCTGCTCGAAGTAGCCGACTAACCGCAAAAGAACTGTTAGAGTCTTCAACTATAAAGATGCTTCGCCTTGTAGCGATGTCTATGAGTCCTAAGATTGTGTAGCGTTTGCCATCACTACAAATGACATCAGCAGGTGTTGCGTCAAACTCCCAATAATGATTACGGTACTTGGCTTTTTCACTCTCATCTCCAATGGCTACTAAAAAGCTATTTTTCCATTTATCAGGAGACTTACTAAAGAGATATGTTTGTGGGTTCTCTTTTTTCCATCGCTTATAAAAGTTGTTGAGAGCATCATAAGACGGCATGTCATCACCAAAGTGTTCACTCATTATAAAGTGAATGTTTGTCATAAGTGGGTGTGACTTTTTAAGAAAAAATCGTACAGCCATCTCTTGTTGTTCTATACTTAATGCAGTAGTGTGTTTCTTAGCACCTCTTATATCTATGAAACACTCAACAACATTTAAACCTTTTGCTTTAGCTTCAAGATACTTACTTTTCCAATCACTCACTTGTTTATAAGTAACATTACCAAGTAAATCAAAGTCCATGTTGTCATGAAGAGTCTTTTCAACCCACTCGTTAGCATTTAAACTAGCATCTCGTGCAAGATAAAACTCAACAAAGCGACACTTTAAAACTGCTTTTCTTTGGTTGATAGGTTTTGCTAAAAGGTAAACACTTGTAAAATTTGCATTTGCTTTTGAAATGTTAATTTTATTGTCAGATTGAGATTCAATCTCTATACCGCTTTCTTTCAATTTGTTTTGATAGTCAGCAGGTAGATCATTTGCTTTATAAGCTTTGACTGGCTTTGTTGAGCCTATGACTTTTATAAAAGAGCATTCAATTTTTTTTAGTCTTTTTACTAAAGCCACATGTGAAATGTTTAATATTCTTCCTAACCTCTTTTGTGTAAAAAGTTTTTCTTCTGCATTCATTATGCACTCTTCTTGGACTCTTCTCTATCCTTGAATTCTTTCTCCCATGGGAAAAACTCATCCTCATAAATACCATCAGTTTTAAGCTGTTTATATACTTCCATAGTCTCATAAGTAAAGGCTTTTACCTTATTCCCGAGTGCTCTAGCAAGTCTAGATTCTGTAATATTATTTCGTCTAGCATATTCCTTAAATCCGTAATATGTCACTTCATCAAACTTCTTACGAAGTTCCGTTCTATTCTCTTCATTTATTTTCTTCGCCATTTCAATTCCTTCATTTTAATTTGGATAACAAATACCCATGTCAAAGCCCTCTACTGAGAGCTTCAAGATGTTTATTCTTCACAAAAATGTTTTTCGAGTTGTTCAACTATTTCAGAACAACATTCAACATCAAAATCAATTCCAGCCGTAAGTAGCTGAAAAATAGTTATTTGACTATTGTAATCGCTGATGCATTCCAGTATTAGTTCAAAATCTAACATCTGCCTTCTCTTTTTTTTCTAAAGTCATCTTTGGTTTTAGTCCATTTCAAAGCTTTTTTAACTAATTTTTTACTATTTTTGCACCAATCATCTTCATATAGATTTGAAATTTCATTGCCATTAGTGCTATTGTATTTAGTGTATATCTTTATACGTAAACCTCTGTTTTGACAATATGTTATTATGCATTGATATGCTTTGGATTCACACTCAGCAAAGAGTTCATCTACTTTTTTAATTTTCATTTTCAAACCTTTATTTTAAATTTTCAAATATCTTTTTAAACTCATTCTTCGCAAGAGCAAGACTCTTTTTATTTTCAATGTTCCTAAGTGCATGACCATTCTGTATATTTGATGGTTTTACATGCTGAAATATTCTTTCATATGTGTTCATCTCAAACCTTTATCTTAAAATTCAACCAAGTACCAAGTACTCCAGCTGCTAAATAAAAAATAACTACAATGTAATTACCTCCTATAAACGCATTGATTCCAATTGCACTACTAATAAGCCATGAAGCCTGTATGAGAAATGTATAAAACATAGCTTTCTCTACTTGCTTGGCTACGATTACTCGTATATTTATATGTTTGAAAAATACAAGTGCCATTTGCGAACTGAATACTGCTATGATTTGGGGAATTTGTTCCACTAGTCTCCACCCCAAGGGTCTTCAACCAATACATATAAAGCTTTCTTCCATGCTCTCAGCCATCCATAATAAAAAAAGAAATTACTAGATGTCGGATTCTCTATAACCTTCATTTTTGCACGAAGTACTTTATTCTCAGTTTTTTTTATTCTAGAATTTATATAAGCAGTTTCTTCAAAACTCCTCATCCTCTCACCTCAAATCTTCGCTTAGTCTGCAATAGATTTGATAAACATTTATTATCTCTCTCAAGCTGCTTGACTTTTTTCTTCTCATCTGCAAGCTCTAAAGCTAGATTAACAATCATCATGACTGTACCATTTGGCTTAAACATAGATACTCCTTTATATTTACTAAAAGCTCTACAGGTAAAGCTTTAAAATAAATATTTTGATAGATAAAGAACTTCTACTATCAGGGAAGTATGTGAATCCGACTTTAAGTAAAACGAGGTCATTGCGGGTTGGCTTTCTCGTTTACTTGTGAGCAACTCGCTCAATAAAACTCTACGAATAGAGTTCTATGAAAAGTTGATGACACTATAAAAAAATAGTTGTGTTATTTTGTCAACTTTTTTCAGTGACAACAAACTCCTTTTTTTTAGAGACTATAAACGCAGCCATAGTCTCAGACATCACACGAGACTTTAAGCCGCCTTTTTGAAGTGCTAAAAAAAATACTTCTACTTCATCCTTACTCTCAAACAAAGATGAAACAGCTATGACTAAGTTTTCAGTCTTAATGCCGTCAACCATCTTGTTAACCACTAGGTCTGCAACTGCATCTTTATGCTCTGCACCTATCTTTTTTCTTACATCTGCATTCATACTATTTACCTTCTACTTTAGTTGGAGTGATAAAGTTCGCACCTTGCTTATTAAACAATTTGTTAGCGATAGCTCCTGCCATAACAGGTGAAGTAAGTCCAGCCTTTTGAATAGCTAAAGATAAAACATCTGCTTCATTTTTATGCTCAAACAGAGATGAGATAGAGCTAATCATGATGTCAATGTTTCTACCGTCAACCATCTTGTTAACAATCAAGTCTGCAACGGCTTCTTTATGGGCTTTTGTTATCTCTTTTTGAAACTCTAAACTCATAGTTACCTCCTATTTGTATTAATCACTTAATAACTCAATTAAACAAAACATTAGTTACTTTCGTGTATAGTTTTGTTAATTAATAAATGTATTATAGTAAATATTTACCACATAAGTTAAGCAAAGTAGCAATATATTTCCACAAAGGTAGCAAATGATAGGTAAAAGAATTAGAGAATCCCGTGAGTATGGTGGTTTTAGCTTAGATGTATTCTGTGAAAAAATCGGTGTTTCTAAGAGAACATTACAAAATTATGAGAAAAATTCGAATGAACCGATAGCATCTTCAATTATTAATATAGCAAATTATTGCCATGTTGATAAATCTTGGCTATTAACAGGTAATGGAGATATGATTACTGGAACTAGTCAAATTGCTACTGTTAGTGATGACAATAAAATAAACATTCCTTATTTCGAAGATACATATGGAGCGATGGGTGCAGGTGGGTTAAGTTATGATAATAGACCTACTGTAATGTCTTTTGATACAGAGTTTTTAAAAGGGATACTTGGTATAAATGAGTTTAAAAACTTGCATATTATAAATGCAGTTGGAGACTCTATGACTCCTACAATCATATCAGGTGAACTACTTTTCATCAATCCATTTGAGAATGAAGACCACACTATTAAAGACAAAGGTGTATATGTCATAGTAAGCACTAATGGAATACTTGTTAAACGCATAAAAATACATCCAACTAAGCAAGAGTGGATACTCGTGAGTGATAATCCTCACGATGATGATATTCCACTCGCAGGTGATGAGATAGAAGCCTGTAAAGTAATAGGTCGTGTCGTCGGACACTTTGATAGAATCTAAAATAAGGGGATTTATGATTAAAATATTATTGATAGCTATACTTTTAAATATTCAACTACAAGCTACAAGTATCTCAGACTTTATAAATAAGAATAACTGTGATCAGGTGATAGATAAACAAGTTCTTCAAATATGTTATTCATATAAAAATAAAGGTGCTCTCTTTGTAGGATATAGATTAGATGGTACTTTAGTAAATAAAAAGAATATCAAAAAAAGAGCAAGTTTTTATAATGAAAAAACTATATCTATGCAGTATAGAAGTAAATCAAGTGACTATAAAAAGTCTGGTTATAACAGAGGTCACCTAGCTCCTGATGCAGCATTTGATTATGATAAAAAAGTTTTGAGAAAAACATATACTATGGCAAATGTAATACCCCAAGTTCCTAGAGTAAATCGCTATACATGGATAAAAGCTGAACGATATGCAAGGTCAATTGCTTATAAGCTTGGAACGGCTACTGTTATTAATGGAGTTATTTACTCTGATAATCCACAGACAATAGGTAAAAATAAAGTAGCTATTCCAGATGCATACTGGAAGATGATAGTTAATAATGAGCATAACTTTAAAAAGTGTTTTTATTATGAAAACAATAATAACATCATTACTAAAAAAGATAAGTTGAAACAACATCAAGTTGAGTGTTCAACTTTATTAAAATAACAGGATAAAAAATGAGTTCAAAATTAGTAGCATGCAAGACATGTAAAAAAGAAGTTGCTAAAGGGGCTAAAGTATGCCCACATTGTGGAGAAAAAAATCCGACCGTATCTACAAAAGATATTATTGGTGGAGTTTTAATTGTGCTTGTATTTATTTGGATTGTTTCGGCAATAATAAGTGAAGAAGCAACTTATGAAAATAGTAAAAATAAAACACTAAAAGAAGCTACACAATTATCTCTTGGTTCTTTAAAAAAGATAACTTCCTCATATGTTAAAGAAAAACAAATCCCTAGTTCATACAATGATATGTTTTACAATTGTTTAGGACAATTAATATATGATAAAGATAAAACTTTTACTATTGAAAAAATGATGGACTGGTGTCATCAAGACTATACTTCATCTAATGGAAAATTAAAAGACTATTATAATACAGCTGAACTATTTAAAGATTTTAGTGCCTATGATGGAACATATAGACCTCTTGAATTGTTAATTAAAAATAGTATGCAAGATTCTTCTAGCTATGAACATATAGATACATCTTATAGACTTGTTTACTACGGTACGGAGAGACCTTATATGTTTGTTGAAACTAAATATAAAGGTAAAAATAGTTTTGGTGCAATTGTAAAAGCTGTTGTAACAGCTAAAGTTGATGCAAAAACAAAAGATATTTTTGAAGTAAAATAAAATTATTTGCTCTTAAAAAGTAAGTAACTTAGTTATTTCTAGGTTACATTACTAAAGGTTACATTGGTTACATTACTCGGTTACATTGCACAACTTTACAACAACTCCACACTTTAAATATTGATGTTTAGTAGGTTGTATTGCAAAAGTTGTATTGGTTGTATAAGTAAGGTTGTATTGTACAACTTTACAACAACTCTAAACTCTTCATAAATGCCTATTAGGGCATACTTTTTTCCATATTCCTTACTTAGGTCAAATAACGCTTACATGGCTATTATAAGCCTGATATAAACAATGAAATTTCTATAGTTTGGGGAAGAAATAGACATAAACTAATCAATGGGGAAAATAATTGAACACTAACCTTTTAACAACACCCTAGAAAAAACCGCCACAAAGCCCTAAATAACGAACTAAATCAAAATAAATCGCTAAAATTTATCACTCACTTTTTAAACACACCCCTACAATATCATAAAAGAACATTTTTTTCTTTATTACAAATGCAAACTCATCACCTGCAAGCCTATATATTTTTTGATTTTTAAGATTGTTTTTAAAGTAAGATCCAAGCTCTTCAATTACATAATCACCAACCATACAACCGTAAAAATTATTGATTATTCTAAAATTATCTACATTGAAGATTATTAGTGTAAATTCTTCTTGATTTTCTAAGTCTCTTCGGAGTTGATATATATTGGGAAGATTAGTCATATGATCGATAAAGTATCTACTAAAGATCATATTTTTATTCTTTAATTGACTTATAGATATAGCTTCTAAAGAATTTTGTTCTGAGTTCAAGCTTTATCCAGTAAGTTAATTTTAAATAAGCAAAGATAGTACCAACACAAGAGCTTAAACACCCTAATTAACGGCATTAAACAGTATTGTTATTTTTAAGACTTTAATCAGAGAGATGCAAATATAAAATATAATTTTTTATATTTTATATTTGCTTTATGTAAGTTCTCTTAATCAGTTTTAAACTGATTAAGAGTTGAGTTTAGATTCTCAGTCATATTATTTAAATGTTCACTTGCAGATGCTATCTCTTCTACACTTCTAGCATTTTCACTAGAGTATTCATTTATATCAATGATTTTGTTTACTATATTATCAACATTTTTTCCAGTAGATATATAGTTATTAATCATAATTTCATTGATGTCCATTGCATGATTCATAACAGTGGTAGTAGTAGTAATTTCAGTTTCAACACTTTTAGCTACTTCTGATAACTGCTGTATATCTTCAGAGTTTTTACCCATTTGCTCACTCGCATCAGAAATAGCTTGAACTATAACATTGATAGTTGCATTGATTTCTAAAAGAGACTTTTGAGTACGTTCTGCAAGTTTTCTAACTTCATCAGCAACTACAGCGAAACCTCGACCATGTTCTCCAGCTCTTGCTGCTTCAATAGCTGCGTTTAGAGCTAGTAAGTTTGTTTGGTCAGCTATGTCATTAATTACAGTTAAAACATCTTTTACTTGTTCTGCATCTTGACTTAATTGTTCTATCTTACCTGCAAGTTCTATCTCTGTTTGAGAAGAGTTCTCTACACGACTAGATAAGTCCAAGATTTGAGTTTGAGCTTTTTGCAGTGACTCATTTGCTTTTTGCATCTCTTTTTTTGTAATATCTGCTTCTTGTAATGAAGCTTCCAATTCAATTTTTATATTCTCTGAAATATCAGTAGTCTCAGATATAAGTTTTGTAGACTCTTCTACTCTTTTACCAACTTTATTTGCAGTAGTAGAAAGTTCATGAGAAACAGATGAATTCTCATCGGCTGATTTTTTTGCATCTTTAATAATAGTTCTTACTTTTTGAATAAAAGTATTTATCTCTTTAGAAACATTTGAGATTTCATCACCTTTATTATCTTCAAGACTCTTAGTTAAATCACCCTCTCCACTTGCTAAGTTTATAGCATGAGCTTTCATTTCAATAAGAGGAACTAAAGATATTTTTATAATAAAAAAAACTATTAAAAGTGTTAAAATCAAGCCAATAACACCAACAATGCTAAACTTCATTAAAACAGCTTGTAATGGTTCAGTAACTTCACTCTCATCGAGTGTTGCTAACATTACCCAATCAACATTAGCTAAAGGTTTAAAATAAGCTATTTTTTCTTCACCCTTGTATGTGTAAGACATTGAACCTGATTTATTCGAAGTTACCACACGATGAAGATCAGAAAGCCCAATTTCATTTAGAGTTTTACCTTGTAATTTTTCATTTGGATGGACAAGAATTTTACCTTCTTTGTTTACAATAGAAAAGGAACCTGTCTTTAAAATTTTTTCTTTTTTGATATCTTCATTTAATCTTGTAATATGTATCTCAGAACCAATAACACCAAATGGTTTATTATCTTTCATCATTGTTTTACCAACAAATATATAGATAATTTCATTGCCATCGGAACCGATATAGTCAATAGGACCTTGAACCTGAACATCTGTTGTATTTATAGTATCTACATACCAAGGTCTTTTACGAGTATCCCATTCATCATTAGGAGGCAGCCAGCCAGAAGTATCAAAATATGATCCATCAGAAAAACCACTCAAAAGACCATATATATTCATAACTTTTCTGGTTTTTTCCATGTACTTTAAGTGAGTAGCTTCGTTATAATCAACTTCGTCTAAGACACTCACTAAATTATCTATTAGGTGCTTTTTATCATTTATGAAGTTTTCAATCTTTGCAACTTCTTTATCAAGCTCATAAGTAAGCTTTTCATCTATAGCTTGGTTTATGTCTTTATTTGCTTCGTTGTAACCTATACTAGAAAAAACTACTAAAATCACTGTAACTATCAAGGATACGGATAAAAGAACTTTATTTCTGATTGTCATGGTAAGTCTCCTATTTGGTTTATAACTAATTATATCTAAGAATAAGACTATAATTACAATATATATTTGATTTTAATATAAGTAAACTTGATATAGTCTTTATAAAGTCGTAATAAGAAAATTAGTTTTGAAATTTTATGATTTCTTGTGAAAAACTGGCACAAGACGACAAAGTTCGTCATCTTGTTTAGTATTAGTATTTTTTATAATTTATGATTTAATAAACTCTGGACTTGCTTGTAAATCAGCAGTTCCATTATATATATCTTCATTTAGTTCGCCTTCACTTTTTGCTACTAGTAAAGAAACCATAGCGTCACCTGTAACATTTACAGTAGTTCTAGCCATATCTAAGATACGGTCAATACCAGCGATAATAGCAATACCTTCGATAGGTAAACCAACAGATGCCAACACTAATGAAAGCATAATAAGACCAGCACCTGGAACACCAGCAGTACCAATTGATGCTAATGTAGCAGTTAAGATAATAGTGATGTAATTACCAAAAGTCAAATCAATACCAAAAGCTTGAGCAACAAATAAAACACAAACACCTTGATAAAGTGCTGTTCCATCCATATTTATAGTAGCTCCAAGAGGAAGTACAAAACTTGTAATTGGTTTAGATACACCAAGATTATTTACAACATTATCAGTAGTTACTGGAAGCGTTCCTGATGAACTTGTTGTTGTAAAAGCAACTGATTGCGCAGATAAAATTCCTTTGAAGAATTTAAAAGGAGAAAGTTTTGCAAACAGAGAAATACTTAATCCCATAGTTAGTAATACATGAACTATAGATGCTAAGTAAACAACTAAAATAACCTTACCAAGTCCAACTAGAACATCAAGTCCGTAAGAAGCACTTACCCAAGCCATTAAACCAAATACACCAATTGGAGCAAATTTAATAACAAGCTCTGTCATTTTATACATTACTTCAGAAAATGAAGTGAAAAATTTTGCTACTGGCTCGCCTTTTTCTCCCGCTAGATTAATAGAAATACCTAGAATAATTGCAAAGAAAATAATTTGTAAAATATTTCCGTTTGTTAAAGAAGCAACTGGGTTCTTCGTAATCATATTTAAAATTGTATCAATTAATGCCGGTGCTGTTTTTGCAGTTACCGTTGCTGTTGTAGTTAAAGACACACCAACACCTGGCTCCATTATAGTACCAAATCCAAGACCTATTGTAATAGCTACTGCTGTTGTAAGTAAGTAGATAACAAATGTTTTTAACCCTACTCTTTTCATTTTTGTCAGGTCTTCCATAGAAATAATACCTGTAATCAATGAAGTAAAGATTAGTGGAACTATAAGCATCTTAATAAGATTAATAAAAAGTGTACCAAGTGGTTTTAAAACCAATGCTTGTTCACCAAATATTAAACCTGTAGCTAGACCTAAGATTAGACCGATAAAGATTTTTTGCCATAATGACATTTTCGCAAGTACTGAACTCATGTTGTCTCCTTTAAATTTAATCAATTCTAAACAAGCAATCTGCACTAAATTAGACTTTTATGTAAAAATGTACTTTAAATTAATAAATTGTATTAGGTGTGATACTTTATGGAAGGGTTATTTGTAAAGTTAAGTATAAATCATTCAATAAAATTACTTATAGTTATGATAAGTTTTTTATATCGCAGGTTGTTATGTTAATAGAATACCCTACTCCTTTTACTATATCTATGGCATCTTTAGGAATTTTTCTTCTAAGTCTTTTAGCAAGAGCGTATATGTTTGAGAAAGTTGTATCCTCTCCTCTCCAAACATACTCTTCAATCTCTTCAAAGGTAACTATACGGTAGATATCTTTTGCCAAAAGTTCTAAAAAGAGTATCTCTTTTTTTGCAAGTTTTATCTCTCCTGATTTGCAAGTAAGATGATGTGTTTTTAAGTCATACACATAATCATCACTAAAGTAGAGTTTTTTGGTGTCAAAGCTTGAGAGTTTTTTTATTTTTTGTATAAGTTCATATATATGAAATGGTTTTTTTAGATAATCACTACAACCTTTTTCATATGAAGATTGGATTTTTTCTAGTTCATGGTTTGAGCTTATGATAATCACAGGTTTTTCACCATGATACATACGGATAGTTTTTAGTATAGTTATGCCATCAACAGAAGGAACATTTATATCTAAGACAAAACAGCCATATCCATTGTTTATAGAGTGAAGAGCTTCTTCTCCATCTGTAAACACATCAACATCATAAGACTCTTTTATAAGAGCAGTTTGTATAAAGTTACATAGTCTTTCATTATCTTCAAGCAGTAATATTTTCATTATACAACTCCAGTTTTATAGTAAATTTTGCACCTATATCAGTATTCTCAACACTTATTCTTCCAGACATTTTATCTTCTATTATGAGTTTAGTCATATATAGTCCTATACCATGTCCATCTTTTTTAGTAGAATAATAAGCATCAAAAACCTTTTGCAAAACCTTTTTCTCTATCCGTCCACCATTATTTATTATATCTATTTGGGCGTAGTTATCCAGAGAAAATATATTTATATTAATAAGCCCTTGTTGTGTCTTTTCATTTTTAACACTGAGCAAAATTGCGTCTTTAGCATTACTTACTATATTTAACAGACTCTGCATAAGTTCATTTTTATAACCATAAACTAATAACTTTGAAGTAGAGTCCATGTTTATATCTACTTTTATGTAATTATACTTCATATTATGTCTAACTATTTCCATCATATTTACTACAGTCTCATTGATATCAAACACACTTTTTGTTGCAGATGGCATTATAAAGTTTTGAAAGTCATTTAGGGTTTGAGTCATATAGTTTACTTGAAACATTATTTCACTTACATACTTGTTATCTTGAGTATCAAGCTCACCTGTTGATTCGTACTGATGTTCTTGAGCGATAGTTGCAATTTCTACTAATGGAGATTTCCATTGATGTGCAATAGAGCTAAATATCTCGCCTATTTCAGCTAGTTTTGATTGTTGGATTATAAACTCTTGATTTTTAACCTTCTCTTTTTGAGACTCAACCTCTTTTGTTATATTTGCACAGATGGTTACTGTACCGCTATTACTGTAAATGCTGTCTATATAGTTAGCTTGTTCTAAAGAGTATATATATCTTCTTTTTTTAGAGTCTTTTAAAACTATCTTATCTCTTTTATATTTCTTTTCACCCAAAGTTTGTATATGCTCTTTTATAAACTCTTCTTTATCTCCATTGTGTTTTATATTTACTAGGTCTATAAATTTGGAGTTAAAGTCTATTATATTGCCATTTTTATCCTGCCATACAATGGCACTTTTTATAGAGTTTAAAAGTACCTTATTAAACTCTATTCTCTCTTGAAGAAGTTTTGCATTTTTATAGCGTCTATAAATATTGTAGATAAGTATCATGCTTAAAAGTAAAAATATAGGTAGAAGTAGAGATGCTATATCAATATACTTACGGTATTTTTCAAAAAAAGATATTGGTTGATTTAATATGTGAATTTCTTTTATATTTGGACTTATTTTAAGTCTGAAGTTTTTTACTTTTTCATAATCAAAGACATTACTATACTCAGAGTATGTTTGAAGATAAGGTATAGAAGAGTTGTTTTCAAGTTGCCCTATTATAGCTTGTGCAGAGTAGTTTCCCAGTTTTGAGATATCTACAAGTTTTCCTCCCGTTGCACCCTCTCCTATAAATAAAGAGTCAGTTACAAAAATAGGTATGGCACTTCCATCTATAAAGTTAGCTATTTGAGAATTTTTATATGCGACTCTATTTTTACTCAGTAGACTTTTTTGTCCATTATAAAATCTGATAAAAAATATAGCCTCATCTTTTTTATATGTAGAAAACTTTTTCTTGAGTTTTTCAAGTGTGGACTCTCTTATGTAAGTAATCTTTATATTTTTGTTTATCTTTTTAAGAACTTTTTTTATCTGTAAGTCTGTATCATTTCCATTGAGACTACCATCATTAATAATATATAGATGTTTTAGCTTTGGAATTATCTCTTGTATATTTAAGATGTTCTCGTAAATAGATCTTCTCTCAAGAACTCCAGAGACTTTTCGTTCTAGTTTGTAAGGGGTAAGTTCAGCTTGATTAAATCTTTCCATACCAATAAAAAATATTGGTTCATCTTTAAATAGTTTTGCATAATTTTGAAGTATAAAATAATAAGCGAAATTATCTATTGCTACTATAAGGTCATATTTTCTATCTTTGAGCATCATCTCGTAGGCGTCTGACTGATGTTTTAAAAAGCTTGGAGTGTGGATGCGTTTAAAATCCATAAACAATACATCCATATCTATATGAGAGTGTTTAGAAAAGCTTTCTTTCATGGAGTCTATTATCTTATCACTCCACACAAAACCATAATTATAAGAGTTTATAACTAAGATTTTTTTACTCTCTTGTGCATAAATATGAGTAGTAAAAAGAGTAAATAAAAAAAGAAGTTTTAAAAAAAAGTTAAATCTCATAGCCTACCTTATATAGGAGAAATTATATCAAAGATTATCTCTTTATTTTATTGGAGTTATATTAAGCGAATGTAGAATAAAAATCTCTTAACTTATCTTGTGCAGTGTTTATATCAATTGGCTCAAATCTAACCTTAGTATCAATTCGCATCTGTGCTAATTTAAAACAATCAATACTTAAAACAGTTCCTATCTTAGGATATCCTCCAATAGTTTGTCTCTCTTTTAGTAAGATAATCGGCTGTCCATCTTTTGGTATTTGTATACTTCCAAAAGTAATAGCTTCTGAGATAATTCCATCTAGTGATGATAAGATTTTTTCTCCACTTAACTTACAAGCCATTCTATTAAAGTCTTGTGTGATTGTATAAGTTGAATTAAAAAACTTTTCTTTTTCTTCTTTTGAGAAACTTTCCTCTTGATATGAGAGAATTACTCTAAGCACTAGTTCTTTTTCATACTTTGGAATATGGTTTTCATGCCATCGGTTGATGATATCTTCACTGTTTTGCTTATAAGGGAGTATGTCTGCATTTTTGATTTGAATACCAGAAATTCCACCTAAAGACTCTTTAATAGTTGTAGAGTTACTTCCAAACTCTTTTGCTATATCAAAGCCATTTTTTACAGCTAAGTATACTCGTTGTCCTTCTAAAATTATTTGAACTTTTACGACATCACCTTTTTGTATTTTATGTACTTGCCAAGAGTTCTTTAACTGCTCATTTATAAATACTTCACACAAAGCTCCAGTAACACAAAAGCTTGTGTTTGCATCTGCTTTTAACTCTACAGGGGCAAATGTAATCTCTAAAATATTTGTATCTTGTGCATTATCTAAAAGCTTTTGAGCAGCCAAGGCTGAGTATTCATCCATAACACCAGAGTTTGTAACACCTAAATGAGTAAAGCCAAATCTTCCTCTATCTTGAAGTGTTGTAAATATTCCTGCTTTTATAACTTTAAAACTCAAGAATTCCCCCTTGCTTTAAAAACTCATCTTTTGAGATAGGATTAAACTTTATTCTAGACTCTATTGTTATAGGGGATAAAGCTTCTAAACTTTTATCAAAAAGCTCAAAAGTTGTTTTACCTAGTATATTCCAACCACCTGGTGAGTTTTGAGGATAAACAGCGGTTTGATTATCAGCGATTGCTACTGAGCCTTTAGGTATCTTTCTTCTTGGTGTCTCAAGTCTAGGTGTGATTATTTTTTCTTCAACTGCTGCCATATAAGCAAAACCTGGAAGAAATCCTATAGCAAATACATCATAGATTTTTGAACTATGTATTTTTATAACTTCTTGGGTAGATATATCAGCCCTACTCGCAACTCTTTGTAAATCAAGCCCAACTTCTTCTCCATAGTAAACATCAATATTTATAAGTTCTTGAGAGCTTTCATCTTCAACTTTTAAATCTTTTAATAGTTCATTCAAGAAGATTTTTATCTGCTCAAAATTATATGTAAAGATATCGTAAGTGATTAAGATTGATGTATAAGATGGAACTATTTCTATCAAATCTTTATCATCTAATGATTTTAATAATTTATAAGCAGACTTCACTTTTAATGAGTTTTGCTTTGAAATAGTATTGCTAAAGTATATTATGACTGAGTCAACAGAGGCTAATTTTATTTGCATTAGTTAAGTACTTTTTTGAGTCCCTTGATAAATGAGAGTGCATTTTCACCATCACCATGTACACAAATAGTATCTGCCTTTAGAAGTAGTTTTTTTCCATTTATACTTTTAATATATCCATCATTTTGAAGCATTTTTACTCTTTGAATAACTTCTTTTTCATCCTCTACAACTGCATCTACTTGTGTTCTTGCGACTAAACTTCCATCATCGTTATAGTTTCTATCTGCAAACACTTCATAAAGCAGTTCAATATTATAAGATGCAGCAAGTTCTTCATACTCTTTATAGTTTGGTACTGAGAGAATCATAAGTTTTATATTTTTATCAAAAGATGCAATGGCACTTAGTATTGCTTTATAAATACCTTCATCTTTCATCATGTCATTATATAAAGCACCGTGAGGTTTAAGATAAGAGACTTTAGTATTGTGAAGTTTACAAAATGAGTCCAATGCTCCGAGCTGATAAAGAACGATAGATGATATCTCTTTTGAAGAACAAGTCATGCTACGTCTTCCAAATCCAACTAAGTCTTGATAAGCTGGATGCGCGCCAATAGTAACATCATGTTTTTTTGCAAGCTCAACAGAACGATTCATAGTAACAGCATCAGAAGCATGAAAACCACATGCTAAATTTGCTAAAGAGATATGAGACATAATTTGCTCATCCGTACCCATTTGCCAAATTCCAAAACTCTCACCCATATCGCAATTTAATTTTATCATCTCATAACCTTAATTTTTATAACTTTTCTATTTTATCATATTAACTATTTAACCATTTGATCAGGTAGATAATGAACAATTTCAGGGAAGAATGTAATTGCCATTACTGTCATAATCATCATGATAAAAAATGGAAATGTTGCTTTAACTATAGCTTCTATTTTTTCGTTTGATATGCTTTGTATTACAAAAAGAGAAAATCCTACAGGAGGTGTTATTTGAGCCATCTCAACCATAAAAACTAAAAAGACACCAAACCATAAAGGATCAAATCCTGCTAATACTACGATTGGTAAAACAATTGGTAGAGTCATAACAACAATTGAAATTGCCTCAAGAATCATTCCTAAAATTATGTACATAATACCAATTAGTAAAATCAACATCAATGGAGAAAGACCAAGACCTGTAATAAACTCACTCATAGCTCTTGCAATTCCTAAAAATCCAATCACCTGAGATAAAAACACTGCACCAGCAATAATAAAACTAATCATGGTTGATGTTACAACTGCATTTAAAGTTGCATTTTTAAAGATTTCCCAAGAAAAACTTTTAAAATATATTGCTAAAAGGATAGAACCTAAAACACCTAAAGCTGCCGCTTCAGTAGGAGTAGCAAGTCCACCATAAATAGAACCTAAGATAAGTGTGATTAAAGAAAATACTGGAACTAAATCTTTTAAAGAGTCAAACTTTTGCGCCCATGTAAATGTCTCTTTTATCTCTGGTTCAACACTTGGATCTATTTTTGCAACTATCATAATATAAATAGAGTACATAGTAGCAAGCAATAACCCAGGCAGTATTCCAGCTACAAATAGCTTACCAATAGAAGTATCAGCCAATACTCCATAAATAATCATAATAAGCGAAGGTGGTATCAAAAATCCCAAAGTACCTGCACCTGCAAGAGAACCCATAGCAATTGATTTTGAGTAACCTCTTTTTTCAAGCTCATTTAGTGTTATCTTACCTACTGTAGCCGTTGTAGCAGTACTTGAACCTGAGACTGCTGCAAACAAAGAACAAGCTGCAACATTCACATGAAGTAATCCACCGGGAATATGACTTAACCATGGTTTTAAACCATTTAATAGTCTTGTTGATATAGAAGACTTATATAAAATCTCACCCATTAAGATAAACATAGGAAGAGCAGCAAGCGACCATGAATTTAGTGCATCATATAGTGAAGATGCAAGTAAATCACCAATCTTGTCATATATACTAATAGCAGCAGGAAGATTATGCTCAAAAAGAAGCATTCCGGCAATACCAGTTATGATTAAAGAGACTCCAATCCAAATCGAAGAGAGTAATAATGAAAACATTATCACCATAATTACTACAGATAATACTAAGGGATCAGATATCATTTTTGAACCTTCTTTATAATAAAAGATATAACTGCCAAGATAAATAAAATAATTCCAATAGGCATTACTATCTGTGTTAGGTAAAGGGGTGTTTCAGATACAGCTTCGGATAGCATCTCAAACTCATATGAGTCATATGTAAAAAGTATCGTTCTGTATAAAATAAAAAACAGTACAGCTAAAGTAACAAAAGAAGCAATAATATCTATAAAAGTATTACTACCTTTACTTAGCTTTGATGTAACAATATTTATACGTATATGTCCACCTTGAACAAATGTATAAGCTAGGCCCAAAAAGATTGAAGCTAAATACAGATATCCACTATACTCATCTGCAATCATTGTAGACTTATCGAAGAAAAATCTTAGAAAAATCTCTGTTAGAATCATACCTACTAGTCCAACTAATAAAAGTCCTGATAAATAAGCTCCCCCCTTGGAGAGTTTATCTATAAAATTTGATAAAGTATTCATTAAGATTACTTTCTATATTCTTTGAAAATATTTTTGATTTGAGAGTTTGCACCATCAAGATAATCTTTTAACACAGCATTAGCAATCTTATCAAGTTCTGCTTTTAGGGCTGGAGATGCTTCATTTACTTTCATTCCATTTTTTACTAGCATTTCTAGAGCAAGTTTATTTTCTGCTTTTGAAGCTTTCCACTGATATTTTTCTATCTCTGTAGCAGCTTTTAACATAGCATCTTGTTGAGTCTTTGATAAACTATTCCAGTAGTCAAGATTAATAGTTACAGCTTGTAGTGGGTATGCATAGTTGATTTTTGTAAAGTTATTTAACACTTCCCAAAACTTACCATCTTTTCCAGATGCTGATGAAGTAATAACAGAGTTAACCATTCCAGTTCTTAAAGAAGAATATACTTCTCCCCATGGAAGAGCAACAGCATTACCACCAGCCTCATTTACAAAAGTAGCAGAGTTTTTATCGTATGTTCTTGTTTTTGCACCTTTAAAGTCAGAAATAGAAGTCATAGCTTTGTTTGAGTAAAAACCAGATGGAGGCCAAGTTACACTATAAAGTAATTTTTGATTCCATCTTTTAGCAGTTTTTTCATAAGCTGGTTTTGAGATTTGGTAGAGTTTATATGCATCATCGTATGACTGAGCTATAAAAGGTAAAGCAGAAATTCCAAATACTTTTCCTCCACCAGATGTAAAAGGAATAAACATATCAGTCATAGCAACTGTTCCGTCTTTTACAGCTTTAAGTGGATTTCCTTTTATAAGTGAAGAACCTGCATGGACAACAATATCCACACTTCCTTTTGAATAATCTTTAACCAATGAAGCAAACTTCACAGCACCTTTTGTATGGAAGTTATTTGCTCCATACTTTGCATTTAAATCCATTTTGATATTACCAGCTAGTAGTGATGCAGTAAGTCCTGCAATTAATAAAGTTTGTTTTAACATTTGTACTCCCTAAAATTAGTATTTCAAAGAGTATCAAATCCAAGTGTGTTACTGGTGAGTTTTTTATATTTAGCTGAAATTTTCTAACTTATAGCCAGTTTGTAGGATATTTTGTATCAATTCTACCGGTAGTTTTTGTCTCAATTCTTTTATAAATGTTTTTAAAGCATTCATACTCATAGACTTATCCCTCCAAATATAATCTTCTATTTGTTTATAAGTTACTACTTGGTTTATATTTTTATATAAAAGTATCAAAAAGTCTTTTTCTCTTTTACGTAGTACAATATTTTGTTCCTTATAAAAAAGTTCATACTTTTGTATATCAAAATAGTAATCTTGTGAAAAAACAAGGCTTTGAGTCAATCTATCACCTAAACCCTTTACTATTCCAGTTAAGAGATTATGAGAGTTTACAGGTTTTAAAATATAGTGATTTATCTTTAAATTTATCAAATCTAAAAGATACTCTTCATTTGAATATGCTGTTACCATTATGATACTTGTATTTAAATCTTTCTCTCTTATTTTTTGAACCATTTGTATACCATTTTTACTTGGCATCTCTATATCACTTAGTATAATATCTGGTTTATTCTCTAGATATAAGTCATACCCATCATCACCATTATTAGCTTCAAAGACATCCTTAAAATAGTACTTTAAAGTGTTTACTAATCTTTTTCTAATTCCTTCTTCATCTTCAACACAAAGCACGGTATAGTTTTGAAACTGATCAAATAAATTATCTTGCATTACATCTCCACAATAACTTTAAATAGTGCACCATCTTTAGTATTTTCAACTGTTAGTTCACCATTCATATTTTTTTCTATAATCATCTTAGACATATAAAGACCAAGTCCCGTTCCCTTAGAACTCTCTTTTGTCGTAAAGTATGGTTCAAAAATCAAATCTAGGTGCTCTTCTTTTACGCCACCTGCATTATCTTGAACTGTTACAATAACATTCTTGCCATCTACGTCAACAAGCATATCTATTTTTGGATTTTGGATTTCTCTTTGATTTAAAATATCTTTTGCATTTGAAATAAGATTTAACATCACCTGAGCAAACTCTCTTTTATATCCATTTATTTCAGCATTACATTTTACTTTTTTATATAACTCTATATTGTAACTTTTTATGGAAGCACCGGCTAAAGAGATAGCTTCATTACAAGAGTCATCCACATAAAATCTAACCTTCTTTTTATCTGGTTTAAAAAAGTTTCTAAAGTCATCAATTGTATGAGACATAAACTGAATTATTTTATTAGACTCATCAACACTATCGTTTAGTAATTTATCATCAAGTTTATTAAACTTATTTGCAGTTTCTAGCTCCATTAATATACCAGAGACTTCACTTAGTGGTTGTCTCCACTGATGTGCTATCATAGATAACATTGCACCCATTCTAGCAAGTCTGGATTGATGTAACATTGCTCTATCTTTTTTCTTAGCTTCATTTATAGCTTTTTGTACTCTTTTTTCTAGGTTTTTATTTATATCTTGAAGTTCTAACTCTTTTTTCTCAACATTATTTTTATAGTTTGAAAAAACTGCATTAATTTTTTTAGAGATAAGCAAAGACATAAGACCTATGATAATAATCATTAAACTAGAAACTAATAATACTTGTCTAATATATTTATCTATTCGTTTTTCTAAAAGTTTCTTATTTTCAAATATTGATTTTTCAATATCATCAATGTAGAGTCCGGCACCTATTACCCAATTGTACTTTTCATATAATTCAAAAAAACCTAACTTACTTGAGAAATGCACCTCTTTTGGTTTTTGCCAATAGTATTCAATATAAACACCATTAGGATTTTCCAAGGTTTCATCAATAAACTTTTTTGTTATTAAAGTGCCCATGGCATCTTTTAAGTCTACATCTAAAGTACCTATTTTACTTTGTCTAAAAGGGTGTGCTATTAAAAAGTAATTTGTATCATGAATCCATATATAACCATGTTTTTCATATCTTATAGTCTCTATATATTTAATAATACTTTTTTTTAGTTCATCTTCACTAATTGTATGATTGTTTTGAACATGATGATCTATATAATTTACAATATAATCAATCTCTTTTTTAAGAATATTTTTTTGTTTTTGAATATATTGGGCTTCAACACGTAGACTTTCTTCTTCAAAATAATCATTTTGTTGTTTTACAAAAAAGTAAATAGTAAAAAAAGCCACTATCAAAACAGTGACTATTGGGGTTAAAACAATAAGTCTTGGAATATTTTTTTCTGTAAACAGAATTTCTCCTTATTAACTTTGAATGTTTTTAAATTCTTCATTCTCTCTTATATTTTCAAACAAGACTTCACCATCTATTTCATCTCTTAACTGCGGAGATTTTTCTATCGCCGTTTTTAAGTCTTCTATAGCCTCATGTTTATTATCAAGAACTGCATTTGCACAAGAGCGTTGCCAGTAAGCGTAACCATATTCAGGGTCAATTTCTATGGCTTTATTACTAAGGTTTAGTGCCCATTCATGCTCATCCATATCAAGTACTGCATCTGCTTTATAAGCGTAAACTTCTGCGTCATTAGTGTTTATTTTTATGATTTCATCATAAAGATCAATTCTCGACTGAGGATTAGTTTCTAAGTTAGCACGCATCCATAAGGAGTGAATATACTGGGTGTTATATATTTTATTTTGATTATCCAGTATTTTTTTAGATTGCTGAGTTAGAGTATCTTGAAGAGCTTGCATCTGATCATTATATTTTTGAGTAATTTCATCAAGTCTACTCTCAACTATCTCTTCAGTTTTACCTTTTATATCTCTAAGCGAATTCCATCCCGCAAAAATAAGAAGAGATGTTGCAGCTGCAATAAGATAAAATATGTTACCAATAGTATCAGTTACATATCTGGCTGCTCTATCTGTTTGTTCAACTTCTGCTCTTGAAATTCTCTTTTCAAGTTCGTTTTTTAGTTTCAAATTTTGTATTCGTAAGTCTTTTAGTTCATCTAATATATAACGTTCTATCAATGGTTTTTCTAAAGCTTTTTCAAGACCTTTGATTTGAGGGTTATTAGCATTTAACAAGCTAGAAAAAACTAAAAAAGACATAAGTAGAAAAAATTTTAATACAATATTCATAAGTATCCTTTAGGAAATAAATTTTGACAAATTATATCATATAGCAGCTCAAAATAGGAGTATAATCACTCTACTATATAAGATCAATACTTTTTATAAGTTCATCTATTTTAGCTTCATCTGTTGCCCAAGATGTAACAAGTCTAACAATAGAGTCCCTCTCATTATATTTTCCCCATATAGAAAAAGAAAACTTTTTTTCCAAATGCTTTATTAAACTATTTGGTAAGATTAAAAAAACTTGATTGGTTTGATTCTTATCAAGTAGTTTATAACCTTTAGATGTAAATCCTTGAGAGAGTTTAATTGCCAAATCATTTGCTCTTTTTGCTAAATCAAAATATAGGTTTTCTTTAAATAGCTCTAAAAATTGAACTCCAAGAATCCTTCCTTTTGCAAGAAGTGCACCTCTTTGTTTTATGTTTATATTAAAATCTTGGACAAGTTTAGTATTATTTATAACTATTGCTTCACCAAATAAAGCACCATTTTTTGTTGCACCAAGTGTAAAAACGTCTGTAAGTTTTGAGATATCTTCCAAGCTTAAATCATTATACTTAGAGCAAAGTACTGCTCCTAATCTTGCGCCATCTAAAAATAGGTATAGACTGTTTTCTTTACAAAACCTTGATATTTCTTCTAGTTCTTTTTTAGTATAAATTGCGCCTAACTCTGTAGCATTTGAGATATAAACTAATCTTGGTTTTACCATATGTGGAGCAAAGGAATGATTCTCTAATGCTGTCTGAATTATTTGAGTATCAAGTTTTCCATTTTTAGAAGACATTGATATTATTTTATGTCCAGTTGCTTCTAGAGCCCCTGCTTCTCTTGCCAAAATATGTCCAATGTCAACTGAAATTATAGCTTCATGTGAACGTAAAATCGAAGATGCAATGATTAAGTTTGCTTGAGTTCCGCCAGTCACAAAAAAGACTTCTGAATCTTGATTATTCATTTTATTTTTTATTAATTGTTTTGCTTCATTAGAATATTCATCAAAGCCATACGCGGTTTGCTGAATAAGATTTGTCTCTATGATTTTATTTAAAATGTCTGGGTGACACCCTTCACTATAGTCATCTAAAAAACTGTATTTGTTCATCAAAACTCTTTTTGTATTAATATACCATAATTACACTCTAATCTAAAGCTTATATTACAAGAAATAATTGCCTAATTATTTCTTGTAATTTTAAGCATTTTGAAGAGACATATATAGCTATAATAGTGAAGACTTGAAGAAAAGAAGATGATTATCATGAGGACAAAAACAAAAAATCTAATTAGAATAATTAAGTTAGCACCTTTATTTGTAATTCTTTTTACTTGTTTATTAACAACAGCTTTAATGTATCAAGAGCAAGAAAAAGAATTTAAAAATGAAGAGATATTCAGCCAAACACAATATATTGAAAATGAAAAAGACAGAATTTACCATATAACAAATGATGTTCATAATTATGTCAAGTCTGAAAAACAAAGATCTCAAAAAAATCTGAAAAAAGATTTAAAACTTAGAATCAATAACATACATAAAATGGCAACAAATATTTACAATAAAAACAAAGATACTCTTACAAAAAAACAAATCATTAAACTAATCAAAAATGCAATTGAGACTATCCGATTTCAAGAAGGTAAAGGATATTTTTCTATTCATACTATGCAAGGTATAAATATTCTACATCCTACAAATCATAAGTTCGAAGGTACAAGTGTTTTTAATAGACAAGATATAAAAGGCAACTATCCAGTACAAGAAGCAATAAAAATAGCAAAAACTAAAGGTGAAGGATTTTTTCAATGGTATTATTCAAAACCAAATGACAAATCAAAAGAGTTTAAAAAAATAGGAATTGTAAAAAAATTTGAACCATATAATCTAATCATAACAACTGCAATATACATTGATGATTTTGAAAAAAATCTACAAAAAGATATTTTGTCTATTATTATAATGGTTCCCTTTTTCAAGACCAGTAAAACAAGTTTTCTTATTTCACCTCTTTACGATACCAGTGGTAACAGTTTTTGTCTCCTAGGGTCTAA
>NZ_JADGFC010000155.1 GCF_016744025.1 Sulfurimonas sp. | reverse complement strand
TTACACTCATATTTAATCCCTATATTTTCTATTTCAATTTTATCATTTTTGAAATAAGAAAACAAATTTTACTGGTTCAGTTTTAGGGGTTCATTATAAGTTCTGTAACTGGTATATTTTTAGCAATTGCAGGTATATATATTCAGAAGTGTTATGATCCAGAGATAAGTAAGAAAATAGTCGCTTAGTCTTCTTTACTTTCGTCGTTTAATTATTTCTGGAAGTATAAAATGTCTAAAGTGAAGCTCGTTAATAGGTTTTTTCAAGAAACGATGTACACCTATTTCTTTCATTTTTGTAAACATTTCAGTACTTTCATCACTGCTTATACAGAAAAAAGAGTTTTTTAAACTTGGCATTATTTCAAATGTAAGTTTTGCAAACTCATAACCATCCATCTTTGGCATATTAATATCTGAAAAAATTATATCTGCACCATTCTCTTTAATAAATTTTATAACTTCATGACCATTTTCAAATGAGAATATTTCATCATCTTTCACATCAAAATCTTCCAAAAAAGACTCAAGTATCATTCTAATAGTTATTGAATCATCTAATATTATTATTTTCATTGAATATATAGCTTATTTTATAGTGAATAAATTAATAACTTTTCCAGTTAATTTATCACCATTATATAAAGATTGCTCATTTTCAACTTCTCTTGTTGCTTTTATGTCAAAAAGAAAAGCCTTTGCCTGAGTTCCTACTCTTATCTCTCCGGCATCTATACCTATACTTTTTGCAGGGTTACGTGATGTTAGTTTCACTAATTCTGACATTGTAATAAGTCCAGTTTTAACAAGTTTTGTATAGTAAAGAGGCATGGCATCTGATAGTGCTTCACACCCATAATCTGCATCATAAAAAGCTACTTCTTTGTTTAGTGGTGAGCTTGGTTGATGAAGAGTAGTAAGGATGTCTATCTCTTTGTTTTTGAGTGCTTCTATGAGAATCTTTACATCTGTTTTAGATGCTAAAGGTGGATCGAGCTTAGCTGTAGTATTAAAACCTTCACAAGCCTCATCAGATTTACTTAGATGATGGATAGAAACTTCGCATCTAACATTTACACCATCTTCTTTGGCTTTAGTTATAAGAGAGATTGAACGAGGAGATGCTATAGACTTAAAGAGTATCTTAATATTAAAATGCCTTGCAATCTCTATCATACGAGAGACATGAAGGACTTCACTCAAATCAGGAATACCAGCAAGTCCAAGTTTTGAACTTATATCACCATCTAACATAACTCCACTTTTTATAAGAGAATTATCTTCGGCTTTACAAAAAAGAGTTACATCATACATCTGTGCATATTCTGCTATTTTAATTGCTACATCATTTTTTGCAATTGTACTCATATATGGAGCAACAGCACCACTTTTTAAAAGGATAGCAATATTACTAAGTGTACTATCCTCTTTCAAAGAGTTTAGCATCAAGTCTATTTTTGCACCCTCTAGGTTATGCAGTCCATTTTGAGCAAACTCTAAAACTACTTCATTGTCTATTGCAGGAGTACTATCAGCATTTAAAATGACATGCCCTATTCCACCAAGATGAGCTTCTTTAGAGATTGCTTTAATATTTTTTGAATTTAGTGTTGAGTCTAGAAGGCGTACATTTGTATCTACTAAGAGTGGTAAAAAGTATGAGCCTTTAGCATCTATAGTATCGCTACCTACTAAATCACACCCAAGTTCTGTTATAACGCCATCTTCTATACGTACGTCAGATTTATATTCGCCATTAACATCACAAACAATCGCATTTGATATTATCATTTTTCTACCTTACTCGAAATATTGTACTAGTGCTTCTCTATCTATTTTTTTAGTCTTTACATCTATAATATCATGATCTTTAAAGAATTTTAAAATTCTTGAGAGTGTCTCTGGAGATACACTTAAAATTTCTGCAATAAGAATATTTTTAGTCTGAAAAAAATCTTTTGAGTGATTATAAATATATTTTGCTACTCTCTCTTTTGAGTCTAAAACCAAGTTAGTAGATATTATAGTTTCAAGATTTTTTATCTTTTTGATTAAAGAAGTTTGTATAATAAATGAAAGTTCAGGACTAGAATAAATAATCCCTTTTAACTTATCAAAATCTATCTTTATTATTTCAACATCAGAGTATGCTTTAGCTGTTGCAGGATAAGGGATTTGTTCAAAGTTAGCAACCTCTCCTATAAATTCATTTTCATGAAAATATTTTAAAACTATCTCTTTATGATTTGATGAAGTTTTATATAGTTTAATAACTCCAGATGCTAAAACATATAGATATTTAGAATCGTCTCCTTCATAAAAGACAATATTTTCTTTTGAAATAGTATGCTCTGTAGAGAACTTTTCTATCTTTTGAAGTGTCTCATCGTCCAAGTCTTTGAACATATCTATATTTTTTAATTTTAATCTCATTTTCCTATCTTTACAACTCTGTTTATAACTTCATCATAGGAGATAATCTCTTCACCCTCTGTGATGCTGTCTTTTGATATATGTGCAGAAAAACCATAAGCCATTGGTGTAATATTGTTTGTGTCATAGAATGCAACTCTTGCATCTATAAACTCTCCAGATTTCACATCTGTAATCCAAACTATAGCTTTATCTTTCCACTCAATGTTCTCGTCTTCAAACCAAAGAGCCATACAACCAATGTCATCAAACATATATGCTTTTGATGTCTCTGGGTTTCTTACTTGTACAGTATTTTTTCTATCACTCACAACCATAACACATCTACTACACATATCTCTATCCCAGTGAACTTCTGAGACACCTTTTTCAACTTTTTTCTCACAAGCTAAAAACGTAATTCCAATAACAAAAATTAATAAAACTTTTAAATACTTAACAATCAAAGCCAGACCCCATTATTTATAAAATATATCATCACATATGAAGTAAGTAATATAACATAAAGAGTGTTAAATATCAGAGATATTTTATAGTTTTTGACTCTATTTTCTTGATTTGAGTCAATAAATCCAACTACGAGACCATAGAAGGTTCCCATAAAAAGGAGAGTGTATATAAGATATCCTACAAAGTAATAGTCGCTTTGTAAAAAACAAAATGGACAATGATGAGAAGGAAGTTCATAGATATAAGTTCCAAAAAACACAATAAGAGTCACTAAAGATATAAGAACAAAAAAGGCATTACTTATAGCAAAAAGATATTTATTTTTTATAAAATAAAAAAAGATTATTAGTAAGAATACTCCATAAAAGATAGAGATTAAGAGTGTTGAATCAATAGCAAAAATGCTAGAAATTGCAGAAGTTGAAGAACTAGAGTACAGAGTTCCACAACAACTTACCATCTTATCAATCTCAATAGAACTAAACATGAGTCCTTCAACGATTAACTCAGTAATGAATAGGAAAAAAGCTAAAATGAAAAAACCAAATTTCTGTTTTGTATATGGTTGGTTTTCATGTTTCATATCTTCATTATGAAGTACAATCCAATATGCGAATATGTATATATTTAAAATTTTGAGTATAAAAAGAGGTATGCCATAACCCGTTGCATCTACGACTCCTGCGCCACACATAGCACCAGTTAGTACATTTGATATCTTATCTAGTGTAAATACAAAAAACAAGAACAGAGGCACTTTGATGATAAATATATATTTGATAATTGTAGCACCAAGGTAACTCTGTTTTTCTAAAGTGTACTGCTCTTTACTTACTGAGTTTAAATTCCATTTTAAATATATCTTAACACTCAATACAAAAGCAATAATCCCAAAAAAAGCAAATAAAGCATTTAGTATGAAGATTGCTAAGACTTCTGGTGTAAGTATCAAACTAAAACTCCATTATGCATCTCTATAGTTCTATCTACAAAGTCTAAATCAAAAAATAGCGGATCATGAGTAGCAACTACTATAGTCTTTTTTAAAGACTTTAACTCTCGTAGCATCTCTATAAAGTGAAGTGAAAGCTTCTCATCAAGATTTGCCGTAGGCTCATCAGCAATAATTATCTTAGGGTCGTTTACATTTGCTCTAGCAATTGCAACACGTTGCTGTTCTCCACCCGATAGGTTTTTAATGATAGAGTCGGCTTTATGATTTATCTTAAACATTTCCATTACACGGTTTAGTTTTTCATTTGCAACCTTAGCATCTGGGTTCAATGGAACTAGAGGAAGTAAAATATTTTCTTTTACACTAAGAGTAGGTATAAGATTATAATTTTGAAATATAAAGCCTATGTTGTCACGTCTATACTCAGATGCAAAGTTATCAGGAAGTTTAGATATATGCTTAGCATCTACTATGACTTCACCACTTGTTGGTTTGCTAAGTGCTGCGATAAGAGAAAGAACACTACTCTTTCCACTTCCACTAGCACCTTTTAAAACCACAAGTTCACCTTCTTGTATCTTCATGTCTATATCTTGAAGTGCTGTCACTACATTATTTTTATTTATCTCGTATTTTTTTGTTATGTTTTTTAACTCAATCATTTTCCGTGACTGGGGCATATTGGCTTTTGCAGAAGATTCTAATAATTCCAACTTTGTGCCGTCATAAACAGAAATCGTATTATTATCATCCCCCATATAAACATCACCTTTGCTATCTTCAAAGATACAACGTACTATATTTCCGCCTAATCCGCTCTCTTCGTTAAAAGCCACAAACTTATCGCCACCATATTTAAACAACCCAGAACCACTGGTTCCGAACCACATATTCCCTTCTCTATCTTCGCCAAATGAGGT
>NZ_JADGFC010000154.1 GCF_016744025.1 Sulfurimonas sp. | reverse complement strand
CTTCTTTGTTTTTGGTCGAATAAGATTAGCAGATTATCGATTAATCCTATCTTTCAACTTACTTTCAAAAAATTGCACTTGATTTTAGAATTGGCGATTCAAAAGAATAAAGAGCTCGTAAAGAGAGAAATATTAAGAGTTATTCAAAGAATAAAGACAATGGAACTAATAACTTACAACACACATAAAAAAGAGCTCAAAGAAAGAATAAACTTTTTTCACAATATATTTACAAATTCATACAATAAGCACTTAACTAAAAAAGAACTAATATCTACATACAAGAATGAACTTAATAGTTTTACTTGGGATAATAATAGTGGGTACTTTTATATTTTTGATACGAATGGTATTATTTTATATCATGGTAAAAATGACAACTATGTTAATAAGAATATATTTGATTTAGCAAAGAATAACTTAGAGCTTCAAGAATTTCTAAAAGAAACTATAAAAAAAGATGAAAACTTTGGTAAATATACGTGGTATAAACCAAATACAAATACAAATACAAATAAACAATACAAAAAATATGTCTATGCCAAAAAAATTGATAAACTAAAAATCTATATTGCCGCCGGTATGTACAAAAATGAACTCCAAAAAGAAGTACAAGGAATCATTTTTAATGAATTAAAAACAGAACGTTTTGGAGATGGAAATTATGGGTACTTTTGGATTCATAACTTAAACAATATTATGTTGGTGCATCCAGATAAAACACTTCTACTGAAAAATATGAAAGATTGGAAAACATCTGATGGTCAATATCTTTTTCGCAATATTGAGAAACTAGTAAAAGAAAAAAAAGCTGGATATATAAATTATATTTGGAATAGACCAGATAAGGTTGAAATTGAAGATCATAAAACATCATATGTTTATCTTATTAAAGAGTGGGATATGGTTATTGGTTCTGGATTTTATTTAACAGAATTAAGAGATATTCTTAGCACTGAAAAAAAACTCATAAAAGACTCACTATATAAAAACCTAAAAGAAAACCTTTTACTTATGATTGCACTAGTTATTCTTAGTATTTTATCTGCTTTATTTATATCAAATAGAATAAAAAAAATAGAATTATCTCGTAAAGAACAGATGAATATGCTCGAACAATATAAGTTAATACTTGATAAAAGTGCTGTTGTATCTAAAACTGATATTAATGGAATAATCACATATGTTAATGATGGTTTTTCTAAGATAAGTGGGTATGAAAAAGATGAAGTAATTGGAAAGCCACATAGTATTGTCCGTCATCCAGAATCACCGAAAAGTCAGTTTAAATCACTATGGAGAATAATTCAAAAAGGAAATGTTTGTAAAGGTGTTATTAAAAACCAAACTAAAGATAATAATAGTTACTATAATAGTACAACTATAGTAGCTATTAGGGACGCAAATGGAAATATTATAGAATATATATCTTCTGGTACCGACATTACAGAACTAATAGAAAATAGGACAAAACTCAAAAGTATATTTAGTACTGACTCTTTAACTGGTCTTGGCAATAGAGTAAGTTTAATCAATAATATTTCTAAAAATCAAAATGGCGTACTAGCTATAATAAACATAGATAGATTTAAAGAGATTAATGACACATTTGGTCTAGAGTCTGGTGATGAAATCATAAAAGAGTTAGGTATTAGAATTTTCAACTATGTAAATGATGAGAACTATACTCTATATAGAGTTCAAGCAGACATTTTTGCTCTATATACTTTAAATAAAACGCAAGAAGAAGTTGTAAAAACAGTATCAATGTTGATAAATACAGTAGGGAAAAAACCATATATTATAAACAATTCAAATATTATCTTAACATATACTTCAGGCATTGCTAGCGACAATGAAAATCTTTTTACATATGCGGATATAGCACTTAGCGAAGCTAAAAATAGAAACATTAGAATTAAAGTATATGATAATTCTATGAATAATATAGAAGAATATAAACAAAATATACTATGGGTTGAAAGATTATATGTAGCTATTGCAGAAGATAATATCGTCCCATTTTTTCAACCAATATATAATTATCATACTCAAAAAATAGAAAAGTATGAGTGCCTAATGAGGTTACTAGAAAATTCAAAAGTAATATTTCCGGGTGAGTACTTACCAGTTGCCAAAAAAACAAAACTATACCCTGAACTAACATATAAAATGGTTGAAAAATCAATAGATAAATTTGCTTCTCTTAATGAAGAATTTTCTATAAACTTAAGTATTGAAGATCTTATGAATGAAGAGTTAATGGACTTTATCTTTGATTATGCTCAAAAAAACAATGTCTTTAAAAGATTGGTTTTAGAGATTGTAGAATCAGAAGAAATAAAAGATAGTGATTTCATATCTAAGACTATTAAAAAGTTTAAAGAAGAAGGTTCAAAAGTAGCTATTGATGATTTTGGGAGTGGTTATTCAAACTATGATTATTTAATATCTCTACAAGCTGATTATATAAAAATAGATGGATCAATAGTAAACCATGTAGTAGATGATGATAGAACAGCAGAGGTAGTTAAATCTATCGTAAATTTTGCTAAAAAATCTAATATGAAAACTATTGCCGAGTTTGTAAGTTCAAAAGAGATAGATGCAAAAATTAGATCATTAGGAGTAGATTATGCTCAAGGGTTCTACTATGGTAAAGCAGAACCTGAACTTCTTGACTAGATAGATTATAAAAATTTAAGTATTGCTTCTTCTATATTCTCTTTTTCTATAACAGAGTCATGAACTATTTTCTTTGCAAAAAGTTCATTTATCATAGATGGAATCTCAACATTAGCAGTTTTAGAAATAGACTCTAATGCTAGTATATCTTGAGTATCTTCTTCACCAGTTAAAGCATTTGCTATTACAGGAGAAAATTTTGTCCACTCAGCAGTTGAGTAAACAATACTTGGAATATCTTTAGTAGCACAAGACTCATAAGCTTTGAAACATGTTGCAGTGTGTGGATCCATTAAATAACCATCTTTAAAAGCATTTTTGATATATTCTTTACCTTCATCATCTGTACAAAAATCAGCTACAAAGATCTCTTGAAGTTTACTTAGTTCTTTTGAAGTTAAAGTATAGATTTTCTTAGTATCTAAGTCATGCATAAGTTCTCTAGTTCTTTCAGCTCCATATAGACCAAAAAGAACACGTTCAACATTAGAAGACTTTAAAATGTCCATCGCTGGTGAAGTCGTCAGTATAAGATCTTGATCACGCATATCGTAAATACCAGTTTGAATAAGACGTGTTAAGATATTGTTTTCATTAGAAGCGATAATTAACTTCTCAACTGGAAGTCCCATAAGCATTGCATAGTAACCACCAAGTACATTACCAAAGTTTCCACTTGGTACATTTAGGTAAATTTTTTCACCTATTTTTGTAACATCTTGTCTTACTAGTTCTAAGTAGTTATGAATATGGTAAATAATTTGAAAAATAATACGTCCAAAATTTACTGAGTTTGCAGCTGATAAAGAGATATTTTTCTTATTTAGTGCTTCTTCAAAACTAGGAGATGCTAAAAGATTTTTAAGAGCTGATTGAGCATCATCAAAGTTACCTTTAATACCAATTACTTTTAAGTTAGAAGCATCTTCTGTAACCATTTGAAGTCTTTGGACATCAGAAGTTCCATTTGCTGGATACATACAAACAACTTGAATATTTTTCTTATTTTTAAATGTTTCTAAAGCTGCTGGACCTGTATCACCACTTGTTGCTGCAAGGATTAAATAGTTGTCATTTTTTTTCTGAGCAACTGAAGATAAGATGCTACCAAATGGTTGAAGTGCCATATCTTTAAATGCACGCGTTGGACCATGATAAAGCTCACTAACATAAAGGTCTTCTTTTACTTTTACAACCGGAACTGGGTTATTAGAATCATCAAATTTATCATAAAGACTAAGCGCCTCATCAATAACACTTTGATCAATATCTATTTCAAAACGCTTAAGTAAATCAGATGCTAATTCTTTGTATGAAGAGTTTATATGTTTGTTTAAAAATTCATTCCCTAATTCTGGTAATGTCTCAGGTACATAAAGACCACCAAAAGAGGCAATTGGGCTTAGTATTGATTGGGAAAAAGTAACACTGTTAGTTTTTTTGTCATCACATCCACGAGTTTGAATAAAGTTCATATTTTCTCTGCTTATTTTTTTAAAATTATATCTAAAAAATATCTTTAATCCGAATCTCCATCATGCTTAAGAAACATTACAAGTATACTAATCAACAATAGTGTCGCTACTATCTCATAACCAATAGCCCAAACAATAAAAAAAGACGACATATCCAATAATTTGAAATTATCGAAATTAGCTCCGGCTATAGTAGTGAAAAGAAAAACAGAACCGATAATGTAAGGAATTAAAACAAAATATAGAGTATATAAGAGAGGTTCAAGTCCATCAGGAACGTAAAGATAATCTTTAAGATTTATTTCTTTTTTTGCAAAACTTTTAGGTTTTTTCTTTTTTACAGCTTTCTTTTTCTGATCTGCACGTAGCATCTGATTGTAATAAAGCATATTATGCTGATCTTTGTCAAACTCCACAATAAACCCTTTTTATAAAACTACAATTGCTTAATTTCATGCAATAAGTTCAATAGTAACTAAAAAATTATTAAAAAAAATTTAAGCACTAATATTTACTTAAAAAGTCTCTCTGGATTAATATGATAAGACTTTTGCGTTACTTCAAAGATTAACTCATCGCTAACACGACCTATTGTATAACCTTTTTTTATTTTTTTACCCTTTTTTATATTTGGTGAGATTTGTGATAGATTTGCATAAATAGTATGTAGTCCATTTAGATGTTGAATAATTACTATATTATCTAAAAC
>NZ_JADGFC010000153.1 GCF_016744025.1 Sulfurimonas sp. | reverse complement strand
TCTTCATTAAAAAGTATACTTGCCTCTTTTATGGCAGGTAAATTTTTTACTAACTTTGCCATTAAATCTCTAAACTTATCCATCTATTCTCCTTATCATTAACTTATCAAGCTCTATTAAGTCATCTCTACTTAACTCATCATCTTGATATTTCATAAAATCATCTACAAATTTTCTATATGAAGAATCTAGCTCAACTGTTTGATCTATTAAGTAAAGCCCAAGTATTTTTAAAAAAGACTCTTCCCATACGAATCTATCAGTTACGAGACTGTCATCTATATTGTATGGTTTATAAAAGCCCAAAGATTTCAAACTATCTTCTATAGTTTTAGCCTCACTATTGTAACAATCTAACTCATACTCACTTAGCTCTCTTAGTGCCATATTCCAAAATCTCACTTGAGTTTTATAATCAAATGAGAGTAGAGATGTGCATGTGTAAACCAATGCGTTTAATAGCTTAGGATTTACAAAATCCATGCTATCTTCATCTGCAAGTGGGGCATTAAAAGTTCTAACAAAGTACTTTTTGTCTATTCTTTTATATGTTTTAAAAGTGCGATAATCTATTTCCATGTATTCATAAAGCGTTATGGGAGAGCTTAACACTCTCTCATATGCCATACCAAGCACTAGCCTAAAAGTACCATCAGCTATTAATTCGTCTACTTTTACATCACCTCTAAGATTGAGGCTTATAAGTTTTTTAAACTCAGCTAGTGTCATCTGTTTTCCTTTATGAAATTTTTAAACCCTTAAGTCTGATAAACGCAAAAGGATTATCAACTCTTAAAGTAAACTCACTTCTTAACTCTTTTTCAATCGCATCATTACTAGTTAGGAGGTTATGGTTTTTCATAGCTCTCCAATCTACCTTATGAATCAAATTAGGACGACAAAAAAGTATTTCATCAGCTGCTAAATCAGGACTTAAATGAATTTTAAGATTATTTCCGTAAGGAGTCTGCCCAATAGTAGTTACATTGTTTTCAATTTTGTTATCACTCATTTTTGATTGAGATTTAGAAAATATAATGTCATCTAATCTATCTTTTTGAAAATCTCCCATCATGATATTAGACATTGTCACACCATTTAGAAAGCCCATTTTTAAAGCTTCTCTAAAAAGATTCCAATCAAGAGCAAGATTAGAAATTGTCAAAGTGTTATTTACAGTTGCAAAGTGAAAAAGTCCTCCACTTCTACCAGCAACTGTTTTAGTTCTTTGTACTGGAGCTGTATCTGAAAGTAGAATCTTTTCTAAAGTTCTTATATGCTTAGTTTGAGTTTTATCTAGCTGTTTTGCTAAAGACTTTTTACCCTCAATGTTTTCACCAGCATCTTCACTCTCACTTACTCCATATGCATTTTTTACAATCTGAAAGTGATTTAAAAGTTGAGAACCTACAAAGTATTCAGATTCTGCAGGAACTCCACCCTCTAAATGAGCATTATCTTCATCACCTTCAGGTGCTACATCATAAAACCATGTGTGTCCAGCTGCTGCTTTTCCTTTTCTGCTTTCAGGAGCACTTGCTGTAATTAAACTCAAAAAGGGTGCTTCTTTTACCCCTATCTCTGTTATGGTTCTTCCTAAAACCGTAGCTTCTTTTCCAAAAGCTTTTTCAGTTGTTACTATTCCACTTGCCATCTTTTACCTCTTTAACTTAGTTTTAAAAACAATGCTTCACGCTCATGTGGATTTGCATTGCCATTTTTTACTTTAGTAGTCAGCTCTTCTAAGCTAGTTTCTCTACCACCACGTCCACCCTCAAAAGCAGGGTCATCTTCACTAGCATTTTTAAACTCATTTAAGTAAGTAAGCTCAATCCCTGCTGCATTGAAAAGTTCCTGTCCGCTGCCTTTGTCTTTTGTATCCATCTCTTTTAAATGAGTTACAATTTTGTCCATAGCAGATGAATCGAACTCAGGATGTCTTTTTTTAATACCATTAGTTATAGATGTAAGAGCTTTACTTGTTTTTAACTCTTCTAGGGCTTCTCTGTCTTCATCACTCAAAGCACTGGCTGGAGATTCATCTTTTTTATCTTTTGGCTTATCTTTGTCTTTTTTACCATCATCAAGATTTTCATCATCAATGTTCTCGTCACCAACATCATTGTTGTCATCTTCACCACTACCTGCACCATCATCTTCAACTATGCCTAGAAACATAAATCCAAAAAATAATGAAAAAAGTACTGGCATAAAACCATGTTTATGCATCATGGTTATCCTCATCTTTTTTATTTTCAGGATTTTCAGCAAGAGGTGCTTCTCTTTTTTCAAACTCTACTTTATTTTTTGGCATTTCTCTCCACTCTTTAGCTTCAAAAACATGCACCTTTTTTTTACCTGTTTTTTCTCTTACAAGTTGACTTCCAACTGTGTGTGTACCATCTATTTTTAAGCCTTTGTCAGTTTCAAAAAGCTTGCTTGGTAACTGCTTTGTGATAACACCTAAGTTTTCATAATTCGTTTTCATCTGCATTGCATCTCCTTTTTTATTTACCTTTATTTTAGACTATCGCTTTCCTAAACTTTATATATCACACACCTCCACTCATAGCAACTTCACGTTCTATCTCTTCAGGTGTTGGTTGGGGTTGTTCATCAGGCTCAACAAAAGTATTTTCAGTATCTGCATTTTCTCCACGTATTAGAGTAAGCACTTCATTGAGAATCTCATTTATTTTGTCAGGATTTGAGTTTTGATTTTGCAACAACATTTGAAGTAGTGAACTAAGCTCACTAACTTTTACATTTTTACTTATAGTCGTTCCAAAGTTCACACTAACATCAGCTTTAAGAGCTTTTCGTCTTCCATAGTTACCTACCACTTCCAAGATGTTCTCATCTTCAGTAAGATTTATAAAATCTTCATCACTAGTATGACGGTAAACAATGTCTATAAAGCTATCGGCATAGCTTTGAAGCATAGGCAAAAGAGTTATAACCATAGTCTCTATTCTCATGCTAGAATTTGCATTTACAGTAGTGAGAGCAGATGCAGCACGTCTATCGGCTGGACCAGTTTCACCCTCTAAAATAGAGTTAACACCTCCTGCACGACTATGGTCTCTATCAAGTATTTCTATATCTTCACTAAGAGCATACGTTCCTGTTGGGTCAAAACGTTGTATGACATCTCCTATGCTTTTGCCCATACCAGCTTTTACTTTTATGAACTTCTCTCTGTTCTTAATGTCGTTTGTATTGACTACACCATTTTCAGTATTGATAGCATAGCTAGGGTCTATTGCCTCTTCAATTAAATCTATTTTTTGATTTCGTTTTATGTTGTACTCTTCTTGAATGGCACGAAGTTTATCTATGACACAAGAGCCATATACTAAAACTTCTTGATCACGCTCACTTTTGTCTAAAGTAGGTATTTTTTCTACTGTATAACCATAATGAAAAGGGCTTTTTTTGAACATAGCTTTTCTTAAAAGCACACCATCACAGTAAGAGAAAAGTTCCCAAGTAACTAACCCCTGAGTAATTCTTTTATGATAAATATCTTTTATTTCTACTCTCTCATACAAAGCACTATCAAGTCCTCTTGGAAAAAGTTTTGTTTTTTCAGCTTTTTTCATAGGGTATATTTGTGATTCTATTTTGTCCCATATAGCTTTTTTTGATTCTTTCCATTTGTTACACATGTACTGCACGTCATTTATGTCAGTAGCTTCATAATCAAATGAAATATTGTTTATGGGAATTTGTTTAGTTTTTGCAGTTTGTGAGTTTTTATCATAAGCTAAAGACACAATGCCCAAAGGAAAAGTAACTGCACTAAGTATAGCTTTAGAGAGTCCAACAAGAGGTTTCCACTGCTCCCATCTTTTTTTAGCTACCACTATGAGAGCATTTTTTAGTTTTGTATCGTGTTTGTTTTTTAGTCCTGTTGGGTTTATCTCTATTGGAAAACCATCAGCTAAAAAAGAGGTTATTATAATAGCGTGGATTATATCTACTGTGTTTCGTGAAAGTGGAACGTAAAGATCACTACGTTTTTTCTTGCGTAATTTCTTTTTGTATTTCTCAGTATATTTAGCTTTGTAAATTCGCTCAATATCGAGCCATTCATCTTCATAGCGTTCCATTTCACTAAACGCTTTGTTGATTAGCTCTAAGTTGTGTGATGCACTCATGTAAAAACCTTTTAGTTTTTACATTGATTGTAACTACACGCTTTCCTAAAATTTATATATTGGTATTATGTAAGTAAGAATAACCTTCCGAACTTGCAGGAACGGAAGGAAAGACTTTTTATAATGAGAGTCTAACTCATGAGTTTGTAATTAATCAATAAATTGACCGACGATTTTACAAACTATCAATATTAGTCGAATAATGTTTTTATAATGCATCATGATGGCTTTCCTTTACTAACTTCCGCAATGACTTACCCTCCCACACTAGTAAAGTGCAGTACTCTCAGCGATGAAATGCTTAGCTTCCTGGTTCGACATGGCACAGGGCGTTTCCAATCCTCTATAATCACGGTATAGGTAAAAAAAAAGCCCCGCTCTCACAAGGAGAAACGAGGCTTTTTAGTATTGGATTAAAAAGCTGCAACTTTTTAAACCATCGTTATTTATGCATTAACATTATTCGGCACGTATTCGACAACACACCACAGACCAACGACACGTTGAATCTTCACATAAATCGACAATTTATCTAAAGAATAAACATGTGCACCTTCTTGAAAGGTTCGTGATTATAGCTTAAGTTAAATTAAGTACTTATTAAGTAAAACTCTTAATTCCTTTTAATTATACTCCACCCATACTCTCTTAACGGGTTCACTATTTATATAATATATCCCTTCACTCTCATTAAAAATGACACCATTAACATCAGTAGTTTTTATCTCTTTACCACCAACTCCAATAC